>NZ_JBEPBI010000011.1:0-86149 GCF_040299045.1 Streptomyces sp. NPDC001027 | reverse complement strand
CCCCCCGCCCCCCCCCCCGCCCCCCGGGCCCCTCCCCGTTGCGCACCCTGCCGTTGCGGGTCCTTCCCCGTCAGCGGACCCCTCCCCGTCGCGGGCTCCCTTCGAGGGCGCCCGCTTCGAGGGCTTCGCCGCCTCCCGGAACCGGCTCTCCGCAGCTCTTCCCTCCGCCGTCCCCGCAGCCCCGTCCGCCCCCTCCGTCCCGCTGCGCGGACGGCGCACGACACGCCCCCGGGGGAGGATTGCATTCCGCAGGTCACGGGTATGACGCGCTACGACGTTGGTGCACAGCCCCGCCGCCTGGGAGGGACCCAAATGATCTTGGAAGCGCTCGGCTCCGCTGTGCTCGGTCTCGTGCTCGCGTGGGCGGCGGTCACCCGCCTCTCCCACCGCCTGCCGGTCCGCACGCTCGTCTTCGCGACGGGGATCGCCGGAGCCCTGGTCGGTGACTTCGTCACCCACAGCGCGCTGGGCTCCGGCAGCATCCTGCCGAGCCTCCTCGGCGCGGCGATCATCTCCGCCGCCTCGCTCTCCCTGCTGCTGCGCCCTGCCGGAGGACTGCGCCGACGATCAGCGCCGGCGTGACCCCTGGGCGGCCGGGGCGCCGAGCCCGCCGGGCCGAACCGCCCGGCCCGCCCGACGCCTGGCCAGGGCCTGTCGTTTGGATCACGCCGCAGACGCCGGGTGCGGCACGCGCGTCTGCCGCGTCGTCGTCGGTTGCCGATGCTCCGCATCGACGCCGTCGGCCCGACCGACGCCCGGGGCGTCTCAGGCCGCGAGTCCCAGAGCGGCCATCCGCTTGGTGTGCGCCTCGGTGATCCGGGAGAACATCCGGCCCACCTCGGCGAGGTCGAAGCCGTCCGCGACCCCGCCCACCAGCATCGTCGACAGCGCGTCGCGGTCCGCGACCACCCGCTGGGACTGCGACAGGGCCTCGCCCATCAGCCGCCGGGCCCACAGCGCGAGCCGGCCGCCGACCCGCGGTTCCGCGTCGATCGCCGACCGGACCCGGTCCACGGCGAAACCGGCGTGGCCGGTGTCGTCGAGCACCGCCAGCACCAGCGCCCGGCTGTCGCTGTCCAGACGCACCGCGACCTCACGGTAGAAGTCGCTCGCGATCGAGTCGCCGACGTACGCCTTGACCAGGCCCTCCAGCCAGTCCGAGGGGGCCGTCTGCCGGTGGAAGCCGTCGAGGGCGGCGACGAACGGCTCCATCGCCAGCGTCGGCTCCTCGCCGATCTCCGTGAGGCGGTCCCGCAGCCGCTCGAAGTGGTGGAACTCCGCCGACGCCATCTTCGCCAGCTCCGCCTTGTCCGCCAGGGTGGGCGCCAGCTTGGCGTCCTCCGCGAGCCGCTCGAACGCCGCCAGCTCGCCGTACGCCAACGCGCCCAACAGGTCCACGACCGCGGCACGGTACTGCGGATCGGCGGAGGCCGTCGCCCAGTCCTGGGCCGCGATTCCGGTTGCGGTGATCTCGGGCTTGTCAGAGGTCGTCATGCAGCGCACAATAGCCCGCTCGCCGGGGCGTGGAAGTCCCTGGTCAGTCAGTGTGACGACGAAGACGCAACGGACCGGTCCGGGCACTGTGACAACCACAACGTGACCGAATCAGCCATCGCATGTGCGCGATTCCGGGGTATGGTGGTAATGCGCCTGCCGAATATTCGACGGGCCGCACGTATGAGGATGCCCGGTCGGTGGCCCGATCGGCTCCGACCCGACAGCCCTCATGGCTCGTACGGCACATCGCGTACGCCGGCTAGAGGGACACCCTCAGCGGTACGAGCGCTAGAGCGTCGGCAGAGGTCCCGTGCCATACGGCTTGCCGTGAACGGTTCGCCCGTAAGGCATCCGACGTCCCCGGCACGGTCCGTCACGACCCCCGCGCTCGCCTCGCACCGCGTACACAGAAGAGGCAGCACCCTGACTACGTTCCGAGAGCTCGGAATCCTTTCCGAGACCGCCGAAGCCCTCGAGGCCGTCGGCATCACCACCCCCTTCCCAATCCAGGAGATGACGCTCCCGGTCGCCCTGACGGGCACGGACGTCATCGGACAGGCCAAGACGGGCACCGGCAAGACGCTCGGTTTCGGCCTCCCGCTCCTCGAGCGCGTGACCGTCCCCGCCGACGTCGAGGCAGGCCGCGCCCGCCCCGAGGACCTCACCGACGCACCGCAGGCGCTCATCGTCGTCCCCACGCGTGAGCTGTGCACGCAGGTCACCAACGACCTGCTGACCGCGGGCAAGGTGCGCAACGTGCGCGTCCTCGCCATCTACGGCGGCCGCGCCTACGAGCCCCAGGTCGAGGCCCTGAAGAAGGGCGTCGACGTCGTCGTCGGCACCCCGGGCCGTCTGCTGGACCTCGCCGGCCAGAAGAAGCTCGACCTCCGGCACATCCGCTCGCTCGTCCTCGACGAGGCCGACGAGATGCTCGACCTGGGCTTCCTGCCCGACGTCGAGAAGATCATCAACATGCTTCCGGCGAAGCGTCAGACCATGCTGTTCTCGGCGACCATGCCGGGCGCGGTCATCGGTCTCGCACGCCGCTACATGTCGCAGCCCACGCACATCAACGCCACCTCGCCGGACGACGCGGGCCGCACCGTCGCGAACACCAAGCAGCACGTGTACCGCGCGCACAACATGGACAAGCCCGAGATGGTCGCCCGCATCCTGCAGGCCGACGGCCGCGGCCTGGTCATGGTGTTCTGCCGGACCAAGCGCACGGCGGCCGACCTGGCCGACCAGCTCCAGCAGCGCGGCTTCGCCTCCGGCGCGGTCCACGGCGACCTCGGCCAGGGCGCGCGCGAGCAGGCGCTGCGCGCTTTCCGCAACGGCAAGGTCGACGTGCTCGTCTGCACCGACGTCGCCGCCCGCGGCATCGACGTCGAAGGCGTCACCCACGTCATCAACTACCAGTCCCCCGAGGACGAGAAGACGTACCTGCACCGAATCGGCCGCACCGGCCGCGCGGGCGCCAAGGGCATCGCGGTCACGCTCGTCGACTGGGACGACATCCCGCGCTGGCAGCTCATCAACAAGGCGCTGGAGCTCGACTTCAGCGACCCGCCGGAGACGTACTCCACCTCCCCGCACTTCTACGAGGACCTCGGCATCCCCGCGGGCACCAAGGGCATCCTGCCGCGCTCGGAGCGCACCCGCGCCGGGCTCGACGCCGAGGAGATCGAGGACCTCGGCGAGCCGGGCGGGCGCGGTGCGCGCGGTCGCGGTGACCGGGGCGGACGTGGCGGACGGGGCGAGTCCCGTTCCGGCGAGCGTTCCGCGGACCGTTCCGGCGAGCGTTCCGACGACCGCGGGCGGGCGGCCCGTACGCCGCGTCGCCGCCGTCGTACCCGCAACGGCTCGCCCGTCGACGCGGCCGCGGCGACCCCCGGGACCGCGCTGGAGCAGGGCCCGGTCGCCGAGCCGGCCATCGTCGCCGAGGAGGCCGCCGGCCCGCGCACCCCGCGCCGTCGCCGCCGCACGCGCAACGGTTCCGCGTCGGAGACGGCCCTCGCCCCGGTGGCGGCCGTCGAGCCCGCCGCCGAGGCGGCGGAGGCGGCCGTGACGACGGCGGAGGGCCCCGCCCTCGACACGCCGGAGGCCACGACCGAGGCGTCGAAGCCGCGCCGCCGCCGCACCCGCAGGACGGCAGAGCCCGTCGTCGAGACGGCGCAGCCGGCCGGCACGACCGAAGCGGCCGAGTCTGCGTCTGCCGAGCCGGCCGCGCCGGTGGCGCAGGCCGCGCCGCGCCGCCGCACCCGTAAGGCGACGGCCCCGGCCGAGGCCCCTGCCGAGGCGGCGGTCGACACCGTCACGGGCATCGTGACGGCCCCGGAGGCCGCCGTGGCCGTGGAGCCCGCGGTCAAGCCGCGCCGCACCCGCAAGACGGCCGCCGCCGCCGAGACCGCGGTCGACACCGCCGAGGCGACCGAGGCCAAGCCGCGCACCCGCACCGCCCGCAAGGCCACGGCCGACATCCCGGCCCAGGCCGCGCCGGAGGCGGAAGCCGTCAAGCCGCGCCGCACCCGCAAGACCGCCGCCGCGACGGCCCCGGCCGAGGCGACGGCCGCGGTCGACACCGCCGAGGGCGTCGAGGCCGTCGAGGCCAAGCCCCGCCGCACCCGCAAGACGGCCGCCGCCAAGGCCACGGCGACGGCCCCGGCCGCTGCGGAGGCCGTCGTGGACGCGGCGGAGGCTGCCGAGGCCAAGCCGCGCCGCACGCGCAAGACGGCCGCCGCCAAGACCGCCGCCGCGACGGCCGTCGACGCCCCGGCGGCTGCCGAGGCCGAGGTCAAGCCGCGGCGCACCCGCAAGGCCGCTGCTCCCGCCGAAGCCGCGGTCGACACCGCCGAGGGCGTCGAGGCCGTCGAGGCCAAGCCCCGCCGCACCCGCAAGACGGCCGCCGCCAAGGCCGTCGCGGACGCCGGGATCGCCGAGGCGGAGCCGGTCGCGGAGGCCGCCGTCGCCCGTCCGCGGCGCACCCGCAAGGTCGCCGCCGCCCCGGCCGAGGCGGCCGTCGAGACCGCCGAAGGCGCGGAGCCGACGACCCGTCGCCGTACGACCCGCAAGGCCACGGCCGACATCCCGGCCCAGGCCACGCAGGAGGCGGAAGCCGTCAAGCCGCGCCGCACCCGCAAGACGGCGGCCGCCAAGGCCGTCGCGGAGCCGACGGACGGCTGAGCCGGCGAGCTCACGCACGAGGGCCCGGTCCACACCCTGTGGACCGGGCCCTCGGCGTTTCCCGGCCCCCGGTACTCTCCCCACGTGACCGACCCCAGCGAGCCCGCCCTCTCCGCCGAGCCCCCCGTCGGCCCCGCCGAGCCCCGCGCCGTCGTGCCCGTCGGCGTCGACGCGTCCGCCGCGCCTGCCTTGTTCCCCCCGCCTCCCGGCGCCCGCGCGTACCCGCTGCGGACCGCGCGCGGCGCGTTCGCCGTGGTCGACGCGCCCGTGGCCGCCGGTGTGGAGCAGCGGGGTGTCGCGCTGCTGCTGCCGGGATTCACCGGGAGCAAGGAGGACTTCCACCGGCTGCACGTGCCGCTGGCCGCCCGCGGCTACCGGACCGTCGCCGTGGACGGCCGGGGGCAGAACGAGTCCGACGGCCCCGCCGACGACGAAACGCCGTACGCCCAGGGCGAGTTGGCCCGTGACGTGCTCGCGCAGGCAGCCGCACTCGGCACGCCGGTGCATCTCGTCGGCCACTCCATGGGCGGGCAGGTCGCCCGCGCCGCCGTCCTCCTGGACCACTCCCCCTTCGTGTCGCTCACGCTCGTCTCCTCCGGCCCGGCGGAGATCTCGGAGTCCCAGAAGCAGCGGGTGAAGCTGCTGCACGACGCGCTCGCGGTGATGACGACGGCCGAGGTCTGGCAGGCCATCCTGGCGATGGGAGCGCCGGAGGAGGTCGGCGGCCCGGCCCGCGGTTTCGGCGGACCGGCTCAGATGCAGCAGCGCTGGATCAACCACAAGCCGGCCCAACTCCTCGTCACCGGACGCCGGTTGTGCGTCGAACCGAACCGGGTCGCCGAGCTCGCCGCCGTCCCGCTGCCCCTCCACGTCCTGTCGGGTGCGACGGACGACACCTGGCCGGTGCCCCTCCTCGACGCGATGGCCGAGGAACTGCGGGCGCACCGGACGGTCGTGCCGGACGCCGACCACTCCCCCAACCAGGACCAGCCGCTGCTGACGGCCCGCGGCCTCGCCGACTTCTGGGACGGGGTTTAGGGCCTGTCGTTCGGATCACGCCGCAGACGCCGGGTGTGGCGCCGAACAGTCCCGTTCGTCACCTGCGGCCTGATCCGAACGACAGGCCCTAGTACTGCGTCTGGACGTGCTCCCAGAAGCCGTCCCGCAGGGCCCGCCGCAGGTCCGCCTGACCGCGCAGGGAGTACTGCAGGATGCCTTCGGCCTCCACGAGGAGGTCCTGGTCGACGGAGCCGGGGAGGTAGGGGTGGCCGGGCAGCAGCTCGGCCAGGCTCTCCCTGCCCCGGGCCGCCAGCCACTTCGCCGCGATCTGCGCGCCGGCGAAGCGGACGGCCTCGCGGGTGGGCCGGCTCGCGCCGGCCGCCTCGTAGGCCGCGGCGGTGCGCCGCGCGACATAGGGCTTGAAGAAGTCGAGGTCGAGGGTGCGCTGGCTGTCGACCTCCCAGAGCAGGGGCTCGGCCTGGTTGCGGCCTTCCGGCGCCTCGATGCCCCACAGGTGGACACGGGCGCCGTACCCCTGCGCTGCCTCCACCGCCGAGACGAGGTCCTCGTCGCCGCCGAGCAGGGCCGCGTCGCTGATGGCCCGGTGCCGGGCCAGTGACTCGAGGTCGGTGCGGATCAGCGAATCGACGCCCTTCTGCTGGTTGTTGGCGTTGAGGTTGCCCAACCGCACCTTCACGTCGGGCAGTTCGGCGATGGACTGCTGCTCGGCGGTGTGGATGCGCCGCCGGGCGCCGTCGTACCAGTAGACCCTCAGCAGCCGGCTGTCGGCGAAGATCGAGCGGGCGCGGTCGATGAGCGCCTCGATCAGACCCTCGGCGTCGAGGTCGAAGGCCCGACGGTCCTCGGTCCCGGCCACCAGACGCCCCGCCGCCGCGTACAGGTACCCCGCGTCGACGAAGATCGCGTGGGTCGAGGGCGTCTTGGCCACCTCGGCGAGCATGCGGGTCAGCAGCTCGTTCGTGCGGTCGATGCGGCCGGCGAGTGCGCGGTCGATGCGGGCGGCGAGCGCCGGGAGGTCGTCGTTCATCGCCTCCATTGTCCCGGTGGTCACGCTGCGAACACAACCGGTCCCGTTCAGTCGACCCAAGCTCCCTTACTCGCTAGTAATTAGTCGTTCGAAAAATTTCTTTAGCGTAGGGAATGTTTGTAACACGCATGCCGTTGACTCCCTACGTAACCGAGTAGTTCTCCGCAGGAGGATGACCAGACGAAGGGAGAAGCCATGCGCTTCGAAATCATGCGACTCGACGACGTCGACGGAACCCCCGTGGACAGCACCGTCGTGGACGCCGCCTCCGTCAACCGGATCGTTCAGCAGGCCGCCGCCGTCGGGCAGCGGCTGTGGATCCGTCCGGCCGACCCCACGGCCTCGTAACAGCGCGGTCCCCCTACAGACTTGCGAGCCCCCTACGGATCCTCCGTAGGGGGCTCTGCCCGTCCATGCGGGCGCTTGCCACACGGCCGGTCAGCTCGCCCGGACGACCTGGGTGATCCCGTTGATGATCTGCTGCACGGCGATCGCGGAGAGCATCATGCCCGCCAGCCGGGTCACCAGGACCACGCCGCCGTCCTTGATGACCCGGATGATCAGCAGCGAGTACCGCATCACGAGCCACAGCACGACGTGGATGGCGAGGATGGCCGCCCAGACCGACGCCTGCGCCGCCGCCCCGTCCGCCTTCTGCACGGCGAGGATGACCGACACGATGGCGCCGGGACCGGCCAGCAACGGCATGCCCAGCGGGACGAGCGCGACGTTGACGTCCTTGGTCTGCTTCGGCTCGTCGGTCTTGCCGGTGAGCAGGTCGAGCGCGATCAGCAGAAGCAGCAGCCCGCCCGCGATCATCAGCGCGGGCACGGAGACATGCAGGTAGTCGAGGATCTGGTGCCCGAGGAGCCCGAAGACGGCGATCACGCCGCCGGCCACGCAGACGGCCTGGAAGGCCATCCGCTTCTGCACCTTGCCGGGCCGTCCGGCGGTGAGCGCGAGGAAGATCGGGGTGATCCCGGGGGGATCCATGATGACGAAAAGGGTGAGGAAGAGAGAGCCGAAGACGGCGACGTCGAACATCAGTGCAGAGCCTTGTGAAGGGAGGGAGGGAAAGAAGGAAGGCAGGAAGGGGCGAGGGAGGGCGGCCGGAAGGCGGGAGCGGTCGGGCGCGTCGGCCCTGGTCAGGCTCCGCCGGCGCCCGGCACCGGGAACGCGCCCGTCGCTCGCCGGGTGATCTCCCCGTACACCTCGGGGTCGGTGGTGTACTCGCCGAGCACGCACGTCTTGCGGCTGCCGTGGTAGTCCGAGGAGCCGGTGACCAGCAGCCCCAGGTCCCCGGCCAGACCGCGCAGCCGGGCGCGGGTCTGCGCGTCGTGGTCCATGTGGTCGACCTCGACGCCGTCGAGACCGGCGGCCGCCAGCTCCGCGATCACGGCCTCCGGCACCGTGCGCCCCCGCTTGCTCGCGCCCGGGTGCGCGAAGACGGTGACCCCACCGGCCCCCTTGACCAGCCGGATCGCCTCGAAGGGGTCGGTCTCGTGCTTTCCGACGTGGGCCGGGCCGCCGTCGCCCAGCCAGTCCCCGGTGAAGGCGTCGTTCACGGTCGGCACGACGCCGAGCTCGACCAGGGCGGTGGCGACGTGCGGGCGCCCGACGGACCCCTCGCCCGCGATCCGCGCCACCTGCTCCCAGGTGACGGGCACGCCCAGGCCGTTCAGCCGGGCGATCATCGCGCGCGCCCGGGGCACGCGGTCGTCGCGCACCAGTTCGCGTTCGGCGAGGAGCGCGGGCTCCTCGGGGTCGAACAGGTAGGCCAGCATGTGCATGCTGATCCCGTCGACACGGCAGGAGAGCTCCGCGCCGGTGACGAGGGTGAGCCCCTCGGGCAGTGCGGCGACCGCCTCGGCGTGTCCGCGGGTGGTGTCGTGGTCGGTCAGCGCGACGACGTCCAGTCCAGCCGCGGCGGCGCCTCGCACCAGCTCGGCCGGGGTGTCCGTGCCGTCCGAGGCCGTGGAGTGGCAGTGCAGATCGATGCGCACGACGCGGACTCCAGACGGGGACGGACGGAAGGGGACTGAAGGGGACGCCTCAGCATAGCCGGAAATCAGACCGGTCCTGTCACACCCGAAACCCCTCGGCGCCCCCTACATGCGCGGAGGCTCTACGGCTCGAGGAGGCGCGGCGACAGCGCCCCGCAGGGCACCAGCTCCACCTCCGCCCCCGCGTCCCGCAGATCCGTCAGCACCAGCTCGTCGTACATGAGCAGTCCGGACTGCTCGGGCCACACCACCGCCCACAGCCACAGCCCCCGCGCCTCGCCCGCGAAGACCGCGCGGTCGTCAGGGGTGGCCGAGACATGCCACAGCGGGGTGGGCCGGCCGGCGGCGAGCAGCTTGGCCTGCGGGGGTTTCTCGACGCTCATGTACGGCCCCGGGTCCGGTCCGTCGACGCCGGCGAAGCGCGCGCCGAGGCCGACGCCGAGCTCCTCGGCGACCAGGATCAGCTCGCCCATGCCGCCGAGCGGTGCGGGCCCGGAGCAGGCCACCGCGGTGGCGCGGCCGCCGCTGCGGTCGTCGCCCGCGTAGGTCACGCCCGTGAAGAGCCAGCCGACCGGCAGCGGCCAGGGCATCCACACCGGCACCTGGGTGCGGTGCACGACGACGCTGAGCGCCTCGACGCTGGGCGGGATCACAGGCTGCAGCGGATGGACCGTCCCGTGCACATCGCACTGCCAGGAATCGGCGAAGAGTCCGGGAGCCCTGACCCGGCCACCACACTTCGGGCAACTGGGTTCGCCCCTCATAGAGCCCCACGGTCCTACCCGAGCACGTCCACGTCAAGGACGATCACCCGTCCGGACCGAACCGATTGCACTCCCACGATGTACGTGTAACTTGCATTTATTAGCTGCCCTAACTTACTATGTGCATATACCAACCATCTCGGAGGGGTGAGACGCACCATGGACCCATTCGACGCGGGAGCCGAAAGCATCCTGCGGCAGCCGAAGGCGGTGTGGGCGACCGCCGGCGCGTCGGTCGTCGCCTTCATGGGCATCGGCCTGGTCGACCCGATCCTGCCGTCCATCGCCCAGGGCCTGGACGCCACCGCCGGGCAGGTCTCCCTGCTCTTCACCTCGTACTTCCTGATCACCGCGATCGCGATGCTGGTCACCGGCTTCGTCTCCAGCCGCATCGGCGGCCGCCGGACGCTGCTCGCCGGCCTCGCCCTGGTCGTCGTCTTCGCCGGCCTCGCGGGCACCTCGGACTCGGTCGCGCAGCTCGTCGGCTACCGCGCCGGCTGGGGACTGGGCAACGCCCTCTTCGTCTCCACCGCGCTCGCCGTGATCGTCGGCGCGGCGGCCGGCGGCAGCGCGGCCGCCATCCTGCTGTACGAGTCCGCGCTCGGCCTCGGCATGGCCTGCGGCCCGCTGCTCGGCGACGCGAGCTGGCGCTACCCGTTCTTCGGCACCGCGTTCCTGATGGCGGTCGGCTTCCTGTGCATCACGGCGTTCCTCAAGGAACAGCCGAAGCCGGCCCGCAGGACCTCACTGCTCGACCCGCTCAAGGCGCTCGGCCACGGCGGTCTCGCCTCCGTCGCCGCCTCGGCCTTCTTCTACAACTACACGTTCTTCACCGTGCTGGCCTTCACCCCCTTCGTGCTGAACATGACCCCCTACAGGTCGGGAGCGGTGTTCTTCGCCTGGGGTGTGCTGCTCGCGGTCTTCTCGGTGCTCGTGGCCCCGCGGCTGCAGAAGCGGTTCGGCTCGCTGAAGGTGCTCGGCGGCTCGCTGCTGCTGCTCGCCGCCGACGTGCTCGTCCTCGGCTACGGCGACCATGCCACGGCGGTCGTCTGCACGATCCTGTCGGGTGCGTTCATCGGCGTGAACAACACCGTCTACACGGAGTTGGCGCTCGGCGTGTCGGACGCTCCGCGCCCGGTGGCGAGCGCCGGGTACAACTTCGTGCGGTGGTTCGCGGCAGCGGCGGCGCCCTACTTCGCGCCGAAGATCGAGGAGTGGACCGACGTTCACGTGCCGTTCACGGTGGCGGCGGCGACGGCGGTGCTCGGCGCGGTCGTGGTCGTCGTCCGGCGCAGGGCGCTCACCGCAGAGGCGCGTGAACTCGAGCCGCGGCACGCGACCGAGGACGGGGTCGCGGTCTTCGCCGGCTGAGCTCTCGGCGCCGGCAACGCCAACCGGCCGACGACGGGCTCACGTTGGTGACGTTCCTCACGGAGCGTCAGTCGAGCGGGACGGACCTGCGGGATGGATCCCGCAGGTCCGTCCCGTTCGTCAGCCAGCGCTCCTGAAGGGCCTGGGCGCCGTGCACGCGCTTCCAGGCGGCCTCGTTCGGGGTCATGGGGAGCAGCGGCAGGAAGCGGACCGGGTCGAGGGGCTCGCCGAGGTCGAGGTCCTCGACCAGACCGCCCGGCTCGGCGACCAGGACCGAGGTGAACGGAGCGCCCGGCCACAGTGGCCCGCCCACGTCGAGCGACGCGCCCGGAGCCACCACCACGCCTTCGACCTGCGGGGACGCGGCGAGCACAGCGAGCGGACGAAGCACCTTGTCCGTGTCGGCGTCACCCGGGCGGACGGACAGGAGCAGTTCGGCTCGCGGGCCCTTCACCGGGTCCGCGAGCACCGCCGTGGGGTCGCTCATCGGCTGCGCGGACATGCCGAGCGTGGCGTAGCGGACGATGTCGCCCTCACGGAAACGCAGCACCTCGACACGGTCGACGCCGAGGAAGGTGACCGCCGCGCGGGCGTCCGGCTCGCCTAGCGCCGTGCGCAAACGGGCGTCCACCAGAGGAAGAACATCAGCCATGCGGCGAGCATAGAACTCGTCAGTGCGCGGCAAAGCAGCACCTTGACACTTCGGTCGACTGCTACTCTGGCCCGGTGGTTCGGGGCAGCACGCCGAAGCGTCGCGATCTTGCCCCGACGCAGACGAGACTCCCTTACGAGGGACCGGCTGGAGGAGGTGGGGCTGTCATGGATCGAAGTCACCCGTGCAGTACCACTCGCTCTTCCAACCGCTGACGCAACTGCTCTGGCCTCTTCGCCTCCGGCTGGTCGCCGACTCTCGCGCTCATCTTCCCGTGGAAGAGCACTTCGTTTCGTTTTGCCTGATCTGTCTGATCTGAATCAGTAGCGAAGCTCGCCACCGCGACGGAGCGGTGCTCCCCGCTTTGTGGACGTGCCAAACCTTCCCAGCCTCGACGGCCGGGGAGACGTCAAGTCAGGACGTCCCCATTCCGGGCAGTTCCACCCGTCGTGGCGGTCTTTCTTTGCTCGTCGCGAAGGAGCCTGCCATGTCGATGATCCGCGACCTCCGTGCCGTCGTCCGCCCCGCCCGCCCCTCCCTGCGCAAGGGGGGCGGGCGTACGGACGGCGCCGCCTACGACACCACCCGCGACCCCGGCACGCCGTCGGCCGTCGTCGACTGCGCCGTCTACCGCGACGGCGCCCGCGTCGCGTTCGCCCAGGCGCCGACCCCGCAGGAGGCGATGCGTCAGGTGCGGCGCGACGGGGGCTTCGTCTGGATCGGCCTGCACGAGCCGACCGAGGCCGAATTCGCGGGCATCGCCGCCGAGTTCGGGCTGCACCCGCTGGCCGTGGAGGACGCGGTGCAGGCCCACCAGCGGCCCAAGCTGGAGCGTTACGACGACTCCCTCTTCACCGTCTTCAAGACCATCCACTACATCGAGCACGACCGGCTGACGGCCAACAGCGAGGTCGTCGAGACCGGTGAGGTCATGTGCTTCACCGGCAAGGACTTCTTCATCACCGTCCGGCACGGCGGCCAGGGCTCGCTGCGCGCACTGCGCCACCGCCTCCAGGACGACCCCGAACTGCTCGCCAAGGGCCCCTCGGCGGTGCTGCACGCCATCGCCGACCACGTGGTCGACGGCTACATCGCGGTCGCGGACGCCGTGCAGGACGACATCGACGAGGTCGAGACGGAGGTGTTCTCGCCCGGCCGCAAAGGCGCCCCGCGCGGCACGGACGCCGGCCGGATCTACCAACTCAAGCGTGAGGTACTGGAGTTCAAGCGCGCGGTGTCGCCGTTGCTGCGGCCCATGCAGTTGCTGAGCGAGCGGCCGATGCGGCTGGTCGACCCCGACATCCAGAAGTACTTCCGCGACGTCGCCGACCACCTGGCCCGGGTCCAGGAGCAGGTGATCGGCTTCGACGAACTGCTCAACTCGATCCTCCAGGCCAACCTCGCGCAGGCGTCCGTCGCGCAGAACGAGGACATGCGCAAGATCACCTCCTGGGCCGCCATCATCGCCGTGCCGACGATGGTCTGCGGGGTGTACGGCATGAACTTCGACTACATGCCGGAGCTGCACTGGAAGTACGGGTACCCCGTGGTCATGTCGGCCATGGTGGCGCTGTGCGTGGGCATCCACCGCACCCTCAAGCGCAACGGCTGGCTCTGAGGACGCCGGGCTAGGCTTTCGCCATGACTAGCGAGCTGATCGGCCGGGCCCACGGGGACCGGGGCCTCGTCGAGGACGCCCTCGTCGAGCGGGCACTCGTCGAGGAGGCCGCCAAGAAGTCCGGCCTCGTCTGGGTCCGGGGCGCCGGCCAGACGGCGGCGCGTGCGCTGTGGCACGTGTGGCACGAGGGCGCGGTCTGTCTCATCGGGGACGGGCCGGGCGAGCAGCCGCTGCCGGGGCTCGTCGACGGCGGCTCGGCCGAGGTCACCGTGCGCAGCAAGGACAAGGGCGGCCGGCTGGTCTCCTGGACGGCGCGGATCGTCGGGCTCGCGCCCGGCTCCGAGGCGTGGGAGGCGACCGTCGCCGAGCTCAAGGGCAAGCGGCTGAACGCGCCCGACGGCGAGGCCATGACGGAGCGCTGGGCCCGGGAGTGCCGGGTGCTCCGGCTGGAGCCGACCGGCGGCACGTCGCCGCTGCCCGACGGGGACCTCGCCGCGGCGCCCCTCCCCACGCCGGCCACGACCCGCGAGGCGGCGCCGGCCGCACTCCCGAAGCTGCTGCTGAGGAAACGCAGACGGAAGTAGGGCCCTGCGGCGGGCTACGACGACGGGAGCTGCTTGCCGTAGTCCACCGTCTCGCCCGTCGCCGGCTCCTCGAGGGCGAAGTCCTTGCCCCAGGCCGAGAAGCTCAGCGTGCCCGCCCCGCCGGCGCGTTCCAGGCGCAGCGGGTAGGGCTTGCCCTCCAGCGACACGTCCAGCGTGCCGCCGGAGCCGCCGTCGCCGGTGATGCGGACCGTGCGGACGCCGGACTGCTCGTGATGGCCGTCGGTGTCCAGCGAGCCGTGCAGCGTCAGCAGACCGTCGAGCAGGAGATCCTTGTCCGTGAAGCCGCTGAACTTCTTGTACGACGGGTCGCCCGTCGGCACCTTCACATACTTGCCGTCGAGCTTCTCACCGGCGGCGGCGCCCTTGCCGTCGTCGGAATCGGCGTCCTCGTGCTTCCAGAACGCCGCGTCGGCCTTCAGGAACAGGTGCTCGCCGACCCGCAGCAGATGGAAGGTGGCTCCCTCGGCGGTGACCGAGCCGGTGGCGCCGCCCGCCTTCAGACGCATGTCGAGCTTGTACGTGCGCCCGCTGGTGACCACGTTCCCCGACAGGCGCACCGCGTCGACCGACCCCGCGGCCGTCTTCGTCCTCGCCTGGATCTCCTGGGCGGGGAGTCTGCCCACGCCGTTCGTGCCCGCGTCCGGATCCTCACTGCATCCCGTCACTCCCAGACCCACGACCAGCGCGCACAGCGCGCTCACCAGCGGGACCCGGCGCGCACGGTTCTGGGGCATCGCAGTCACAGGGGGAGTCGCCTTTCCGCGGGGGTGTGCCGAGCGGCGTACGGCAGCGTACCGGGGTCGCGGAGCACCGGCGGAGCCAGTCCGTCCGGACCGCCCACCAGGGCGTATCCGATCGGGACGGGCTAGCCTGAAGCCCGCACGAGCGGGCATTCGGGAGAAGTGCCTCACCCGTGACCACGCGAACGCCCGCTCCGCGGCGACGACCGTGGAGTGGTCCGTGAGGTCCGTGAAGACGTCTGCAGGGAAGGAGGTGCGGTGATGGCAGCGGGCGCCCCGCGCATCTTCGTCTCGCACCTCTCCGGCGTCCCCGTCTTCGATCCGAACGGTGACCAGGTGGGCCGGGTGCGCGACCTCGTCGTCGTGCTGCGCGTGGGCCGGCGGCCGCCCCGGGTGCTGGGACTGGTCGTCGAACTGTCCACGCGGCGGCGCATCTTCCTGCCGATGACCCGGGTCACCGGCATCGAGTCCGGACAGGTCATCACCACCGGCGTGCTCAACGTCCGGCGCTTCGAGCAGCGGCCGACCGAGCGGCTGGCCTTCGGTGAGTTGCTCGACCGGCGTGTCACGCTCGTCGAGACCGGCGAGGAGGTCAGCGTCCTCGACGTGTCGGTGCAGCAGCTGCCGGCCCGCCGGGACTGGGAGATCGACCGGGTCTTCGTCCGCAAGGGCAAGAAGGCGAGCGCCTTCCGGCGGGCGAAGGGCGAGACGCTGACCGTGGAGTGGTCGGCGGTCACCGGGTTCTCGCTGGAGGAGCACGGGCAGGGCGCGGAGAGCCTGCTGGCCACCTTCGAGCAGCTTCGCCCCGCCGACCTCGCCAACGTCCTGCACCACCTGTCGCCGAAGCGGCGCGCCGAGGTGGCCGCGGCCCTCGACGACGACCGCCTCGCCGACGTCCTCGAGGAGCTCCCGGAGGACGACCAGATCGAGATCCTCGGCAAGCTGAAGGAGGAGCGCGCCGCGGACGTCCTCGAGGCCATGGACCCCGACGACGCGGCCGACCTGCTGTCCGAGCTCCCGGAGCGGGACCAGGAGCGGCTGTTGAGCCTGATGGAGCCGGCGGACGCGGCCGACATGCGGCGTCTGATGGCCTACGAGGAGCACACCGCGGGCGGGCTGATGACCACCGAGCCGATCGTCCTGCGGCCGGACGCCACCGTCGCGGACGCCCTCGCGCGCGTGCGCAACCGCGACCTCTCCCCCGCGCTCGCCGCGCAGGTCTACGTCTGCCGCCCGCCCGACGAGACGCCGACCGGCAAGTACCTCGGCACGGTCCACTTCCAGCGGCTGCTGCGCGACCCTCCGTACACCCTGGTCAGCTCGATCCTTGACGACGATCTGCAGGCGCTGGCGCCGGACGCGGCGCTGCCGGTCGTCGCCGGGTTCTTCGCGACGTACGACATGGTCGCGGCCCCCGTCGTCGACGAGGCGGGCTCGCTGCTGGGCGCGGTGACGGTGGACGACGTCCTGGACCACCTGCTGCCCGAGGACTGGCGGGAGACGGAGTTCCACCTCGACGAGAGCGCGGCGGCCGAGGAGGTGGGTCCGCATGACTCCTGAGCGCGAGAGCGGCGGGCGCGCCGAGCGCACCCCGGCCGGCGCCACGGCGTCCAGCCGCCACCGGCCGCGGCTGGACCAGCCGCGGCCGCCCCGGCACCGGATCCTGCCCGAGTGGGACCCGGAGGCCTTCGGCCGGCTGTCGGAGCGCATCGCGCGCTTCCTGGGCACCGGGCGGTTCATCGTCTGGATGACGATCGTCATCATCGTCTGGGTCCTGTGGAACATCTTCGCCCCGCGCGACCTGCGCTTCGACAACTACCCGTTCATCTTCCTGACCCTGATGCTGTCGCTCCAGGCCTCCTACGCGGCCCCGCTGATCCTGCTCGCGCAGAACCGGCAGGACGACCGTGACCGGGTCAACCTCGAGCAGGACCGCAAGCAGAACGAGCGGTCCATCGCCGACACCGAGTACCTGACCCGCGAGATCGCCGCCCTGCGCATCGGTCTGGGCGAGGTCGCCACCCGGGACTGGATCCGCTCCGAGCTCCAGGACATGGTCAAGGAGCTGGAGGAACGGCGGGACGGGCGTCACGAACACGCCGTATTCCCGGCAGAACGGCCGCGGGGACGTGACGTAGACGACCGGTGACGGGCTTACCGGGGCCACCGCGGCTCGCCGTACCATCGTGCTTATGGCTAGCGAAGACGCGGTGCGCGAGGCACTGGCGACGGTGAACGACCCCGAGATCAACCGGCCCATCACCGAGCTCGGGATGGTGAAGTCGGTGGAGATCGGTGCGGACGGGGCGGTCGCGGTCACCGTGTACCTGACGGTCTCCGGCTGCCCGATGCGCGAGACGATCACGCAACGCGTCACGGACGCGGTCTCCGCGGTGGAGGGCGTGACCCGCGTCGACGTCACCCTCGACGTGATGAGCGACGAGCAGCGCAAGGAGCTGGCGAACGCCCTGCGCGGCGGCCAGACCGAGCGCGAGGTCCCCTTCGCCAAGCCGGGCTCGCTGACCCGTGTGTACGCGGTGGCGTCGGGCAAGGGCGGCGTCGGCAAGTCGTCGGTGACGGTGAACCTGGCGGCGGCGATGGCGGCCGACGGCCTGAAGGTGGGCGTGGTCGACGCCGACATCTACGGCCACAGCGTGCCGCGGATGCTGGGCGCGGAGGGCCGTCCCACCCAGGTCGAGAACATGATCATGCCGCCGTCGGCGAACGGCGTGAAGGTCATCTCCATCGGCATGTTCACCCCGGGCAACGCCCCGGTCGTGTGGCGCGGGCCGATGCTGCACCGCGCGCTGCAGCAGTTCCTCGCGGACGTCTACTGGGGCGACCTGGACGTGCTGCTGCTGGACCTCCCGCCGGGCACCGGCGACATCGCGATCTCGGTCGCCCAGCTGGTCCCCAACGCCGAGATCCTGGTCGTCACGACACCGCAGCAGGCGGCGGCCGAGGTCGCCGAGCGGGCCGGGTCCATCGCGGTGCAGACCCACCAGAAGATCGTCGGCGTGGTCGAGAACATGTCCGGCCTGCCCTGCCCGCACTGCGGGGAGATGGTCGACGTCTTCGGCACGGGCGGCGGACAGTCGGTGGCCGAGGGGCTGACCCGCACGACCGGCGCCGCTGTCCCGGTGCTCGGCTCCATCCCGATCGACGTCCGGCTGCGCGAGGGCGGCGACGAGGGCAAGCCGGTCGTCCTGACCGACCCCGGGTCCCCGGCGGGTTCCGCGCTGCGGGCCATCGCGGGCAAGCTCGGCGGCAGGCAGCGCGGCCTGTCGGGACTGTCGCTGGGGATCACCCCGAGGAACAAGTTCTAGGGCGGGTCCGCACCACGGCGTCCGCCCGCCCCCGCCCGTGAGCGTGCGCTCGGGGGCGTCGCGTCCATGAGGGTGCCCTCCGCTCGGGGGGCACCCTTTCGCCGTGTCGGGGCCTGCGCGGCCCCGATGTCCGGGCGTACCCGGCGTCTAGACGTACTCGGTGTCCAGGCGTACTCCGGTGTCTAGGCGTACTCGGCGATGTCCTTGACGGCGGAGAAGCCGAGGCCGTACGCGCTCATGCCGCGTCCGTACGCCCCCAGATGCACCCCGTTCTGGGTGGATCCGGCCAGCACCCAGCCGAACTCGGACTCGCGGTAGTGGAACGGCGTCGGCACGCCGTCGACCGGCAGGGACAGCGTCGACCAGTCCGGCCCCGAGAGGTCGTCGGCGAGCACCCACGCCGTCTCGGTCTGCTGGTCCAGCCAGTCGTCGCGCAGGCTGTGGTCCATCTGGCCGGGCCAGGTGAACGACAGCAGGCCCACGCCCGCCAGCCAGGCCGCCGAGGACACGGAGGTGGCCTCGAGCAGACCGGTGCCGTCCGGGCTGCGCCGGACCGGGTTCGCGGCGACGGTCACGACGACCGCGAACTTGCCGCGGTCCTCGCCGGCCGTCTCGTGCCGCACGGAGGGCTCGTCGCCGTGTCCGACGGAACCGTGCTCGACGGCCCCGTCGGCCGCCGTGCCCACCTGCATCAGCCAGCGCGGCCCCGTGAAGGCCTCGTCGAGGCCGTACCAGGGAAAGGGCGCCTCCAGGTAGCCGTCGACCGTACGCCGGACGGAGGGGACCTGTGGTCCGCCCTCCGCGGCCGGCGTCTGCGCGACTGCCCGACTCGTCGTCTCCATCTGCCCGGACGCCTCCTCGTTCTCGACGGAACGACCGGCCCGCCCCCCTTCGGGCGTACTCGTCCGCTCCGCACAACAACCAGGCAGCATAGCCACCCCGCTCCCGGCTGCCGGGAATCCACCCGGCGCGTACGGCGTGCGCCCCCTCACACCGAGGGGTGCGCGTGGCTCAGGTGGCGTCCGCGTCGAAGGGCGGACGGTCGTCCCCGCCCGGCTCCTCGGGCTTCTTGGTCATGTCGACGCGACCGCCGCCGGACGCGGACGGGGAGGACGACCCCGAGCCGGCGGCTTCCGTGTCGCGGCTGTGGACCGCGTCCGTGACCTCGGCCATCTCCTTCTTCAGGTCGAAGCCGTTGCGGATCTCCTTCAGCCCCAGCTCGTCGTTGTCCAGCTGCTTGCGGATGAAGGTCTTGGGGTTGAGGTCCTCGAACTCGAAGTCCTTGAACTCCGGCCCCAGCTCGCTGCGGATGTCCGCCTTGGCGCTCTCGGAGAACTCGCGGATCTTCCGGACGGTGCGCATCACGTCCTGGATGACCTTCGGGAGCTTGTCCGGACCGAAGACGAGCACGGCCAGGACGATGATCGTCACCAGCTCGAGCGGTCCTATGTCATTGAACACCTGAAGCTCCTTGCGATGTCCGCGGTCCTCGGTCCTCGGGCCCTCAGTGGTCAGTTCGGGTCTTCCGTGGTCCGGGCGGGTCCACGGTACCTGTCGCACCTGTCGAACCGGTACTGTCCCGGAGCCTCGGCGTGCGTGTACGCGGCCGGTTTTCCGCGATGTTTGCCATGTCGGACCACTTTTCGCGGCCCCGTCTGTGACGTTTCAGTCAAACCTCGGCCGCGTGGCCGCACGCGGCCGGGGGCGCGGCGCGTCAGCCGCCCCCGGACGAGCCGAGGACCAGCGTGACGGCGCGCTCGGCGCCGTCGCGCAGGATTGTCAGCCGCAGACGGTCGCCGGGGCGGTGGGCGCGGGTTCTGGCGATCAGCTCCTCGCCGGAGTGGACGCGTTGCCCGTCGACCTGGGTGACGACGTCACCGGCCCGCAGACCGGCCTTGGCGCCGGGGCCGCCCGCGGTGACCGGGGAGCCCCCGTCACCGGCCTTCGCGCTGATCCGGGCGCCGTCGCCTGCGTACTGCAGGTCGAGGGTGATGCCGATGATCGGGTGGGTCGCCCTGCCCTTGTTGATCAGCTCCTCGGCGACCCGCTTCCCCTGGTTGATCGGGATGGCGAAGCCGAGGCCGATGGAACCGGACTGCGCGTTGCCGGCGCCCACGCCGTCGTCGGCGGAGCGGATCGCGGAGTTGATGCCGATGACGTGGCCCTGCGCGTCGAGGAGCGGCCCGCCCGAGTTGCCAGGGTTGATCGGCGCGTCGGTCTGCAGGGCGTCGACGTACGACACGTCGCCGGCGTTCGCGCCGTCGCCGCCGGAGGTGATGGGCCGTTCCTTGGCGCTGATGATGCCGGAGGTGACGGTTCCCTCGAGGTCGAAGGGGGCGCCGATGGCGACGACCGGGTCGCCGACCCGCACGTTGTCGGAGTTGCCGAGGTACAGGGGCTTCAGCCCCTTCACCCCGGTCACCCGTACCACCGCGAGGTCGTATCCGCTGTCCCGGCCGACGACCTCGGCCTTGGCGGTCTGGCCGCCGTTGAAGACGACGGTTATCCCGCCGCCGCTGCCGGCCGGCTCGACGACGTGGTCGTTGGTGAGGATGTAGCCGAGCGAGTCGAGCACGAACCCGGTGCCGGTGCCGCCCTCCTCGCTGCCGCTGCCGCTGACGTGCAGGGTGACGACGCTGGGCAGGGCGCGGGCGGCGATCCCGGCCACGCTGTCCGCGGAGCGTCCGGCGGGCTCGGCGGACGCCTGCGGCAGCCGGACCGGGTCGAGCCCGCCGTTGCGCTCGAGGTACACGCCGACGGCTCCTCCGAGCACGCCGGACACCAACGCGACGGCGACGGCGCCGCCCACCAGCTGGCTGCGCACCCAGCGCCGCCGCTCCCCGGCGGCCAGGGCCCCGGCCTCGCTGTGCTGCCACGGCTTGCGCGACGACGCGGCGGCCCACGGGTCGTAGCGCCGCCACGGGTCGAAGCCGACGTCCCCTGCGGCCGCGCCGGACCGGCCGGACGACGGGACCGACCCGGCGCCGTCCGCGGAGGCAAGCGGAGACCCAAGGTCACCGAGAACCGCAGGCGCCGCACCGAGACCGCATTCCAACCCACCCCCGCCCCCAGCACCGGAACCGTCCCCCGCACCGACGACACCCGGGGCGGCAACGGCCGGGGCGGCGGCGGTCGGGACGGCACCGCCCGGGGTGGCGGTGGTCGGGGTGGCACCGCCCGGGGTGGCGGTGGTCGGGGTGGCAACGGCCGGGACGGCGTCTGTCGGGACGGCAACGCCCGGGCCGACTTCGGTCGGGACTGCAGCGGTCGGGGCGGCGGCGCCCGGGCTGGCAGTGCCCGGGGTGACGGCCGTCGGGACGGCAGCGGTCGGGGTGGCGGTGGTCGGGGTGGCAACGGCCGGGGTGGCGGTGGTCGGGGTGGCAACGGTCGGGGTGGCGGTGGTCGGGGTGGCAACGGCCGGGGTGGCGGTGGTCGGGGTGGCAACGGCCGGGGTGGCGGTGGTCGGGGTGGCAACGGCCGGAACGGCGTCTGTCGGGACGGCAACGCCCGGGCTGGCGGACGTCGGGATGGCAGCGCCCGGGACGGCGGTGGTCGCCGGTGCCGGATCCGCGGGCGGCGGACACGGCCCCGGGTCGGCCTGCGTCGGATCGGGCGATGGCGGGGCCGCCTCATGCGCGACCGGCACGACCGACGGGATCGACGGGATCGACGGGATCACCGGCGGGACGGTCGCGACGGCCGGATGCTGGACGGGGGGCGCCGGGGCCCAGGGGCCCGGTTGGCCGTACGGCGGGGTGCTGTACGCGTCGGGGTCGTGCAACGGCTTGGGACGCTCGACGGCTACCGGCTCCGCCGGCGTCACGGGAGGAGCGGTGACACCGCGCTCGGCAGCCGCCCCCGGCAAGCCCTCCCCGCCCGGGGCCTCGTCCACAGCACCGGCGTCACCATGGCCGACGCCGTCCGCACCGGAGACACCGGAGGCCCCGTCGGCCAAGGCGCCCCCGCCCGACCCGGCGTCAGCCGCGTCAGCGGGCCCCGCGTCCGGGTGGGCAGCGTCGGCATCGGCAGCCGTCCCCGACGAGCCCACCCCCGCCGAAGCCGGAAGCGGGGCCGCCGGGTCGGCGGGGCGGGCCGGTTCGTAGTCGCCGTCCGGGGTGGGCGGCGGGGGCACGGGCGTGCCGTCGGAGTCGTCCGCGGTGGGCCGCTCTCCTGTGGGTTCCTGTGGTCGAGGCCGGCTCCACCACTTCGCCTTCGTGGGCTTCCCCTCGTCCATGCTCTCCCCACCCGCGCACTCCGCCTTCGCGTCCGGCTGCCTGACCGGACGCGGTCGTCCCTGGATTCAACCAGGTTCACGGCACAGTGGCGCGGGCCCTGCTCAGCGAGCGTTGCGCAGGAAGGGCGAGGGGGAGGGGGCGGAGGTGGTGTCGGGGGCGGGTGCGGCGAGCAGACCGATACCGGTGACCGGAGGCGCGGGGCTCCAGGCGGTCAGCGAGACCGGCGGGGTCGTGCCGAGCGGACGTATCAGCGGGGACATCGCCGCCGCCCCGGCCACCATGGGCGTGGTGAGCCGGTGCAGGACCTGGTCGGAGCGGCCGCCGGCCGGAGCGGGCACGCCGGGCAGCAGCGGAGCGGAGGCGTCGGTCGGGGCCGCCGGGGTGTCGCCGAGCTGACCGCCCTGGGAGAGCAGGGGGTCGGCGGCGCGGCGACGCTGGTTCTCCGAGGCCGCCGAGGAGCCCGTGCCCGGGGTGCGGGCCGGGGTCACATTGCTTCCGGAGCCCGCTCCGGCCCGGCCGTCCGCGCTCGTGTCGACCGGGGCGACGGTGGTCATGCCGCCGAGGGCGATCGCGGCCAGCGACACCGCGCCGGCGGCGACGAAGGCGAACCGCATGCCGCGGGAGCGCTCGGAGTCATGGCGTTCGCCACGGCCCAGCGGGTGGATGCGGAAGCCGCGGTCGGACGCGGGGGAGAGCACGGAGCCGTGGTCGCGGGCCGGTACGTAGCCGAACTCGAACGGCTCGTCCCGGCGCGTGCCTCGCACTCCGAAGACTCCGTCTGCGAAGCCGCCGCCGGGCGGCGTGCCGCCGGGGTCCGGATCGCCTCCCCCGGGGAGCCCCTGGAGACGGGCCAGAAAGCTCTCGGAGGGGGTGGGCGGCGCGACTTCCGCGAAGACGTTCTTCAGTCGGCGCTGCGCGTCGACCTCCGACTTGCACTTGGAACAGGTCGCCACGTGCGCCAGCACGCGCTCACGGGTGTCGTGACCGAGCTCGCCGTCCACCAAGGCCGAGAGCCGGTCTCCGAGATGCTGCTCCGCGAGGAGCCTCTCGGCGGCGTTGTGTCGGGATCCACTCACGCGGTAGCGCCCCCTCCTCCCAGAGCGGGCACGCGCGCCACGAGCGGACGGCGTCCGGCGCGCGCCTCGGGCGAGCGGTGCGCGAGGGCCTTGCGCAGCTGTGAACGGCCGCGGTGGATGCGCGAGCGGACGGTGCCCAGCTTGACGCCCAGGGTCGCGGCGATCTCCTCGTAGGAGAGGCCCTCGATGTCGCACAGGACGACGGCTGCGCGGAACTCGGGCGCGAGGGTGTCGAGGGCCTGCTGGACGTCGGCGTCGAAGTGGGCGTCGTTGAAGAGCTGCTGAGGGGTGGGCTCCTTGCTGGGCAGCCGCTCGGCCGCGTCGTCGCCCAGCGCGTCGAAGCGGATGCGCTGCTTGCGGCGGACCATGTCGAGGAAGAGGTTGGTCGTGATGCGGTGCAGCCAGCCCTCGAAGGTGCCCGGCGTGTACGTCGACAGGGAGCGGAAGACGCGGACGAAGACTTCCTGGGTGAGATCCTCGGCGTCGTGCTGGTTGCCGGTCAGCCGGTAGGCGAGCCGGTAGACCCGGCCGCTGTGCATGCTGACGATCTCCTCCCACGTGGGCGGAGTCCACGCCTGCCCGTCCGCGTCGGTGGTGAAGGTCGCGGTCTGGGCTTGTCCGGCGGCGGCGCCGGCGTGGCTGTGGTCAGCAGCGGTGTCGTTCACGGATTTCGGCCTGCCCGCCGACCCGAGAAAGCGCCGCAGCACTCCTCCCCGATCCACAGGCGCGGCCGCACCTCCCCTGTCGGCTCTGGTGGTGTCCAGTGGAGCCCCTACCATAGCCACCTCGCCCGTTAGCTCCGGATAAGCGGTTTTACGAGAGATTGATGTGCGCTGACCGGGCTCGTACGGCTGCATCAGCGCCTGGTCGGCGCCCGGTCCCCCATCGTGATCCAACTGTGTCCCCCCGTCGTCGTTCCCACCCCTTCAAACGTCCGGTCCCATCTGCGGGTTCCCGGCGGCAACGGATACAGTCACGCCGAGGCAACCACGGGGACAGGAGAGGGTCATTACCGGCAACCGGCAGGCAAGCTGGGCGTTCGCCGACGCCTATGCCGCCGAGGACGAAGCGCTGCGCTGGGCCCGCGACCGGGCCCGTGAGGCAGGGCTGCGCTCGGTGTCGCCCAGCACGGGCGCCGCGCTGCGGATGCTCGCCGCCGCCGTGGACGCGAAGGCGGTCGCCGAGATCGGCACCGGCACCGGCGTCTCCGGGATCCACCTGCTGTACGGGATGCGCCCGGACGGCGTCCTGACGACCGTCGACCCTGAGCCGGAGCATCAGCAGTTCGCCCGGACGGCCTTCCGGGCCTGCGGCTTCGCCAGCAACCGGGCCCGCTTCATCCCGGGCCGCGCGCTCGACGTGCTGCCCCGCCTCGCGGACGCGGGCTACGACCTCGTCTTCTGCGACGGCGACCGTCTGGAGCTGCAGGAGTATCTCGCTGAATCGTTGCGCCTGCTGCGCCCGGGCGGCCTGGTGGCCTTCGAGGGCGTGTTCGCCAACGGGCGCACGGTCGACTCGGGACCGCAGCCGACGGAGGTCATACGCATCCGGGAGCTGCTGCGGGCGGTGCGGGAGAGCCAGGAGCTCGTGCCCTCGCTGCTGCCGGTCGGCGACGGGCTGCTGTGCGCGGTCAAGCGCTGACTACGCCGACCGCGCCGACGGCCCGCGGGCCGCGCCCGGACGGCTGACGGGGACCGCGAGAGGCGCGGACGGCGCGAAGACGACTGCTCCGGCGCCCAGAAGGGTCACCGGAGCAGTCGAAGAGAACAGGGTCGCTTGCGCGTCAGCCGACGACCTTCTTCAGGGCGTCGCCGAGCGCGTCGGCCTCGTCAGGGGTCAGCTCGACGACGAGCCGCCCGCCGCCTTCGAGCGGAACGCGCATGACGATGCCCCGCCCCTCCTTGGTCACCTCGAGCGGGCCATCACCCGTTCGCGGCTTCATGGCCGCCATGCTCGTTCCCCTTCCTGAAACCAGCTCATCGCCAAAGCCGACGGCCCGTGGAGGGCAGCCGCGATCCAGCGTGGGACACGCGACACCGGCATCGAACACATTGCTTCCCAGCCATTATCCCGCATCTCAGGACCCGATGACCAACATCAGTCGGCATCGCTTGGGCAACGCGCGCGAGCAAAACCACTCAATTCGGCGATGTGACTGCGATACTGCGCCACCGCACGGACTTCCGCGCACCGGAAATCGTCCCGAATTCTTTGACGCAGGTCACACGTCGCGTCCGGTCCGCGGACGGTGATCTCCGCCATGCTGTCCTCGTACACCGGACGTACTGACGAGTAATGCGTCGAAGCCGCGACGCGGAGGGGAAACGCCATGGCCGACACCGTGCTCTACGAGGTGAGCGACGGGCTCGCGACGATCACGCTCAACCGCCCCGAGGCGATGAACGCGCTGAACGTCGCGGCGAAGGTCGCCCTCCGGGACGCGGTCCGGTCCGCGGCGGCCGACGACGCCGTACGGGCCGTCCTGCTGACCGCCGCCGGCGAGCGGGCGTTCTGCGTGGGGCAGGACCTGAAGGAGCACATCGGACTGCTGGCCGCGGGCTCGGGGGAGGTCATGAGCACGGTCAAGGAGCACTACAACCCGATCGTGCGGGCCCTGACGGAGGCCCCGAAGCCGGTGGTCGCCGCCGTGAACGGGGTCGCCGCCGGCGCGGGCTTCGGGTTCGCGCTGGCCGCGGACTACCGCATCGTGGCCGACACGGCGTCCTTCAACACCTCGTTCGCCGGGGTGGCGCTGACCGCCGACTCCGGCGTGTCGTGGACCCTGCCCCGGGTCATCGGTCCGGGCCGGGCCGCCGACCTGCTGCTCTTCCCGCGCAGCATCACGGCGAAGGAGGCGTACGAGCTGGGCATCGCCAACCGGGTCGTTCCGGCGGCCTCGCTGCACACCGCGGCCGAGCAGCTCGCGCGGATGCTGGCCGAGGGACCGACGGTGGCGTACGCGGCGCTCAAGGAGGCCATGACGTACGGGTTCTCGCACTCGCTGTCCGAGACGCTGGACAAGGAGGACGAGCTGCAGACCCGGGCGGGGGCGTCCGAGGACCACGCGATCGCGGTGCGGGCGTTCGTCGAGAAGGGAACGCCGAAGTACCTGGGCCGGTGAGCCGAAGGGGCGACGGCCCGGGCCTCAGCCGGCCCTGCTGACGCAGTCCGCCAGGTGGTCGTCCACCAGGCCGCACGCCTGCATCAGGGCGTACGCCGTCGTGGGCCCGACGAACCGCAGGCCGCGCTTCTTGAGGGCCTTGGACAGGGCCGTCGACTCGTCGGTGACCGCGGGGACGTCCGCGAGGGTCTTCGGGACCGGGCGGCCGGCCCGGTCCGGGGCGTGGGACCAGATCAGCTCGTCCAGGTCGCCGGGCGCCCAGTCGGCGAGCACGCGCGCGTTGGCGACCGTGGCGTCGATCTTCGCGCGGTTGCGGATGATGCCGGGGTCGGCGAGGAGGCGGGCGCGGTCCTCGTCGGTGAAGACGGCGACGGATGCGATCTTGAAGTCGGCGAAGGCGGTGCGAAAGCCCGGGCGGCGGCGCAGGATCGTGATCCAGGACAGGCCGGACTGGAAGGCCTCCAGGCTGAGGCGTTCGAACAGCGCGTCGTCGCCGTGGACCGGGCGGCCCCACTCCTCGTCGTGGTACGTCACGTAGTCGGGCGTGGACAGGGCCCAGGGGCAGCGCAGCGCCCCGTCCGCGCCCGCGAGGGCGCTGCCGTCGCTCACCTCTGGTCCTCCGGGCCCTGCTTCTCCATCGACACGCGGGACGCGGCGGGGCGGGCCTGCGCGCCGGCCAGCGCGGACTCGAGGTCGGCGATGCGGGCGTCCCGCTCGGCGAGCTCGGCGGCGAGGCGGTTGAGGGCGTCGTCGACGTCCGTCATGCGGTAGCCGCGGGCGGCGAGGGGGAAGCGCAGGCGGTCGACGTCGGAGCGGTCGAGCGGACGGTCCGGGGGCAGCGGGTCGTGCAGCCGCTCGGGGGCGACCTCCGGCAGCGGGCCGGTGCCCTCGCCGCCGCCCAGCACGGCGAGGGTCACCGCGGCGACCACCACGGCGAGCGCGATGACCAGGAACAAGAACATAACCATCGGTGGGCCCCCACGCTCGGTGTGCTCGGAGTGGATGTGTGCGGGTCCGATCGTGTCATGCGGGTGCGGCGGCTAGGGTCGCAGGCGGTGGTTGTGCAGGACGTTCGAGGAGAGGTCACAGGGGATGCTCAGGCTGGGCAGGCGTGAATTCGGCGCGCACGAGCCGGTGATCATGGCGATCGTGAACCGGACCCCGGACTCCTTCTACGACCAGGGCGCGACGTTCCTCGACGAGCCGGCCCTCGCGCGCGTGGAGCAGGCGGTGTCGGAGGGTGCGGCCGTCATCGACGTCGGCGGGGTGAAGGCCGGACCGGGCGAAGAGGTGACGGCGCGGGAGGAGGTCCGGCGGACCGTCGGCTTCGTGGCCGAGGTCCGCCGGCGTTTCCCGGACGTGGTGATCAGCGTGGACACCTGGCGGGCCGAGGTCGGCGAGGCGGTCTGCGAGGCGGGCGCCGACGTCCTGAACGACGCGTGGGGCGGCGTGGATCCGGGGCTGGCGCAGGTCGCGGCGCGGTACGGGGCGGGGCTGGTGTGCACGCACGCGGGCGGTGCGCAGCCGCGGACGCGTCCGCACCGGGTGACCTACGACGACGTGATGGCGGACATCCTGCGGGTGACGCTGGGGTTGGCGGAGCGTGCGGTGGGGCTGGGGGTGCCGCGGGAGTCGATCATGATCGATCCCGGGCACGACTTCGGGAAGAACACCCGGCACAGTCTGGAGGCGACCCGGCGGCTCGGCGAGATGGTGGAGACGGGCTGGCCGGTGCTGGTCTCGCTGTCCAACAAGGACTTCGTCGGGGAGACGCTGGACCGGCCGGTGAAGGAGCGGGTGGTGGGCACCCTGGCGACGACGGCGGTTTCGGCGTGGCTGGGGGCGCAGGTGTACCGGGTGCACGAGGTGGCGGAGACGCGGCAGGTGCTGGACATGGTCGCCGCCATCGCGGGGCATCGGGCGCCGGCGGTGGCGCGGCGGGGTCTCGCGTAGCCCTCCGCGCCCTCGCCGCTCCCCGTCCGGGGGTCGCCGCTCCCCGTCCGGGGGTCGCCCCTGCCCGTCCGGGGGGTGCCGCTGCCCGTCCGGGGGCCGCTCCCCCGGACGGGCCGGACGTCAGCGGCCGGCTTCCTTCGAGACCAGGGCCACCGCTTCCTCGACGTCGTCCGTGACGTGGAAGAGGAGGAGGTCCTTCTCGGCGGCCTTGCCCTGGGCGACCAGGGTGTTCGTCAGCCAGTCGATCAGGCCGCCCCAGTACTCCGTGCCGAACAGGACGATCGGGAAGCGGGTGACCTTCTGGGTCTGGACGAGGGTGAGGGCCTCGAAGAGCTCGTCGAGCGTGCCGAGTCCGCCGGGCAGGACCACGAAGCCCTGCGCGTACTTCACGAACATCATCTTCCGCACGAAGAAGTAACGGAAGTTCAGGCCGATGTCGACGTACGGGTTGAGCCCCTGCTCGAAGGGCAGCTCGATGCCGAGGCCCACGGAGACGCCGCCCGCCTCGCTCGCGCCCTTGTTGGCCGCCTCCATCGCACCCGGGCCGCCGCCCGTGATCACGGCCCACCCGGCGTCGACGAGGGCGCCGCCCAGCCGTACGCCGAACTCGTACTCCGGTGACCCCACCGGTGTCCGGGCGGACCCGAACACGCTGATCGCCGGCGGGAGTTCGGCGAGGGTGCCGAAGCCCTCGATGAACTCCGACTGGATGCGCAGCACCCGCCAGGGGTCGGTGTGCACCCAGTCCGAGGGGGCCCGTTCGTCCAGCAGCCGCTGGTCCGTCGTGCTCGCCTGCACCTGGTCCCGCCTGCGGAGGACCGGTCCCAGGCGCTGTTCGTCCGGTGGCTGCTTCTTGCCCTCGGGGTTCCCTGTAGCCATGGTGAGCTCCCTCCGCTTGCGTTCGTTCCACCTCAGCGTAGATCCACGCGGGTTACGGACGCGGGACGTCGGCGTGTCCGCCGTGCAGCGGCGACGCGCCGGACCCGCCCTCAGGCGGTCAGCCAGGCCCGCAGCCGCTCCTCGCCCGCCAGGATCTTGGCCGTGTCGACGCGTTCGTCCCGCTTGTGCGCCAAGTGCGGGTTGCCCGGGCCGTAGTTGACGGCGGGCACGCCGAGGGAGGAGAAGCGGCTCACGTCCGTCCAGCCGAACTTGGGCAGCGGCGTGCCGCCCACCGCCTCGATGAAGGCCGCGGCGGCCGGATGGGAGAGGCCGGGCAGCGCGGCGGCGCTGTGGTCGTCGACCGTGAACTCCGCCACCCCGCAGTCGGCGAAGACCTCGTGGACGTGGGCGAGCGCCTCGTCCTCGCTGCGGTCGGGCGCGTAGCGGAAGTTGACGGTGACGACGCACTCGTCCGGGATCACGTTGCCGGCCACACCGCCCGTGATGCCGACCGCGTTGAGGCCCTCGCGGTACTCCAGTCCGTCGATGACGGGCCGACGCGGCTCGTAGGCGGCCAGGCGGGCCAGGATCGGGGCGGCCGCGTGGATCGCGTTGGAGCCCATCCAGCCGCGCGCCGAGTGGGCCCGCTCGCCCTGTGTCCTCAGCAGCACCCGCAGGGTGCCCTGGCAGCCGCCCTCGACCTGGCCGTCGGAGGGCTCCAGCAGCACCGCGAAGTCGCCGGCCAGCCACTCCGGGCGGGCCTCGGCGAGGTGCTTGAGGCCGTTGAGCTCGGCGGCGACCTCCTCGTTGTCGTAGAAGACGAACGTCAGGTCGCGGTTGGGGGCCGGGACCGTCGCCGCGATGCGCAGCTGGACCGCCACCCCCGACTTCATGTCGCAGGTCCCGCAGCCCCAGAGCACCCCGTCCTCGTCCAGCCGCGACGGCACGTTGTCGGCGATCGGCACGGTGTCGATGTGGCCGGCGAGGACCACGCGCTGCGAGTGACCGAGGTGCGTGCGGGCGACGACGTTGTTGCCGAGGCGGTCCACCGTCAGGTGCGGCAGGGCGCGCAGGGCGATCTCGATCGCGTCCGCGAGCGGCTTCTCGGCGCCGCTCTCCGAACGGAAGTCGACGAGCCTCGCCGTCAGCGCGACGGCGTCCAGAGTGAGGTCAAGCGGGGTGTCGGCCATGCCGTCGACCCTAACGCGCCAGCCCGCCGCCCTGCTCTTCCCCACCTCTGCACATCCGTCTCCTCCTTTTCACTACTCTCCAGTACCTTGGACGCGTGCCGAAGCAGTCACCCTCCTCCAAGCGTCGCGGCCGCCTGCTCCGTTTCGGGGCGGCCTGCGTGGTCCTGTCCGCCGTCGCGGGCTACGTCGTGGTGCAGTACGTCGCCGGCGGCACCGGCGATCCGGGATGCAGAGTCGTTTCCGCGGACGGGACGGCGGCGTACGAGTTCACGCCGGAGCAGGCGGTGAACGCCGCCACGATCGCCGCGGTCGGCACCGACCGCGCCCTGCCCGAGCGGGCCGTGGCCATCGCGCTCGCGACCGCCATCCAGGAGTCCGCGCTGCGCAACCTCGCCCACGGCGACCGGGATTCGCTCGGACTGTTCCAGCAGCGGCCCTCGCAGGGTTGGGGCACCGAGAAGCAGGTCACCGACCCCGCCTATGCGGCGGACGTCTTCTACAAGCACCTGGAGAAGGTGCGGAACTACACCGACCTGCCGCTCACCGTCGCCGCCCAGCGGGTGCAGCGCAGCGGCTACCCGGAGGCGTACGCCAAGCACGAGGGGGACGCCGTGCTGCTGGCCGCCGCGCTCACCGGGGCCTCGCAGGCGACGCTGACCTGCGACGGCCGCTCGGTCGCCACGACGGCGACGGCCACGCCGGCGACGACGACCACGACGGCCACCGGGCCGGCGGCGGTCCGGGCGGCGCTGCAACGGGACTTCGGGCGGGCCGCGCGTCTGCGGCCGGCCGGGAAGGGCGCCTCGTCGTCCTCGACGTCCTCGTCGTCCTCCTCTTCGTCGTCGCGGTCCTCCGATGTGCCCGCCGTCGAGAGCGGCGAGCGGACCGTGATGCTGCCGGTGTCGAAGGACACCGCCGCCGACGGGCGCAGCGCCGGCGAGCGCGGCTGGCAGTTGGCGCACTGGGCGGTGGCCAACGCCTCGGCGCTGCGTATCGAGCGCGTCTCGTACGCGGGCCGGGAGTGGGTCTCGGGGACCTCCGACATGCGGTGGCGGAGGACCGGTTCGACCAGCGCGGAGGGCGTCGGGGCCGCGGCTGCGGCCGGCGGGGCCGGCGACGTGCGTATCGTCACCGCTCAGTAGTACGGGGCGTCACCCGGCCGGGTCATGTGGCCGCCCCCCGTTCGGCGGGGTGCTCAGGTTTTCGCGCCGTCACTCCCGCGCACACGGAATCCTTGCGGACAAAGGGGTCCGGGGATCGGCGCCCTTTCACCCAGGGCGGTTTTTGCCCGTTTTTATACGCAGCCGATAATGCGACGCATTGCCAACTCTTTACGTCGGCGGTGCGCAACCTTCGTGGATCTCGAGCGGTAGTCACTGCGTCCGGGCCCGGACAGTCCTTGTTTCACTCCCGTCGAAGGAGCAACATGTCTCTCCCCCTGACCCGCCGGATCGCCCGTGCCGCGCTGCTCGTCGCTGCGGGAGCGGCCGCCGGAGTCGGTGCGGCCGGCTCCGCCAGTGCGGCCCCCGCCCTTCCCGCCGCCCCGAGCCTCGGCGGACTGACCGCCCTGGACACGGCGAACGTCGGCAGCACGCTCGACGGCGCGACGCACCACGTCACCGGGCTCGCGGACAAGGCCGGCGGCAAGACCGTGCAGAAGGCGGCGCCGGTGGCGCAGAAGACGGCCGGTGAGGCGGCGGGCTCCGCCGGCGGCCTGCTCGGGGACACCGCGTCGACCGCCACCAAGGGCGGACTGCCGACGGACTCCCTCACCAAGGGCGGGCTGCCCGGCGCCCAGACCCTGCCGGTGAAGAGCCTGCCGATCGGCTGACACCGGCCGCCGCCGGTCCGGCCGCTCGGGGCCGACCGCCTGGTCCGCACTCGGGCTCGGCCGCTCGGGCCGACGACGGGGTCCTGGGAGCCTGCTGCTCCCCGGGCCCCGTCGTGCTGTGCGCGCCCGCCGGACACGGGGCGGCGTCACCGGCCACGGCGACGCCGCCGCTACAGCCGCTCGACCGCCGCGCGCACGCGTTCGTCGGTCGCCGTCAGCGCCACGCGGACGAACTTCTCGCCGGCCTCGCCGTAGAAGTCGCCGGGGGCCACCAGGATGCCCCGGTCCGCCAGATGGGCGACCGTGCTCCAGCAGGACTCGTCGCGGGTGGCCCAGAGGTAGAGGCTGGCCTCGCTGTGCTCGATGCGGAAGCCGTGCGACAGCAGCGCCTCACGCAGCAGGGCGCGCCGGGCGGCGTACCGTCCGCGCTGCTCACGGACGTGGGCGTCGTCGCCGAGAGCGGCCACGACAGCCGCCTGGGTGGGCGCCGAGGTCATCATGCCGCCGTGCTTGCGGATCTCCAGGAGGGGTCCGAGGACGGCCGGGTCGCCCGCCAGGAAGGCCGCCCGGTACCCGGCCAGGTTCGACCGCTTGGAGAGCGAGTGGACCGAGACGATGCCCTCGTACGAGCCGCCGTTGACGTCCGGGTGGAGGACGGAGACCGGGTCGGCCTCCCAGCCCAGCTCCAGGTAGCACTCGTCGGAGAAGACCAGCACCCCGTGCTGCCGCGCCCAGGCCACCACACGGGTGAGCTCGGCCTTGGACAGCACCCGGCCGGTGGGGTTGGACGGGGAGTTCAGCCAGAGCAGCCTGAGGTTCGCGGGGTCGAGCTCCGTGGGGTCGTCGTAGACCTCGTACTGCGCGCGGGCCAGGCGCGCGCCCACCTCGTACGTCGGGTAGGCCAGTCGCGGGTACGCCACCCTGTCGCCGGGTCCGAGGCCGAGCTGGGTCGGCAGCCAGGCCACGAGCTCCTTGGAGCCGACGATCGGCAGGACGTGCCGATGGGTGACGTCGCGGGCGCCCAGGCGGCGCTCCAGCCAGCCGGTGATCGCGTCGCGCAGGGCCGGCGTGCCCCACACCGTCGGATAGCCCGGGGAGTCCGCCGCCTCGATCAGGGCCTTCTGGACCAGGTCGGGGACCGGGTCGACCGGGGTGCCGACCGAGAGGTCGACGATGCCCTCCGGGTGGGCCGCGGCCGTCTTCTTGTACGGCTCCAGCTTGTCCCAGGGGAAGGTGGGAAGACGGTCGGAGAGAGCGGAGGACACGGTGACTGGCTCACTTTCGTACGTACGGCAAACGCCTCGGCCCCGTACGGCGATCAGACCTGATCAGGCCGTACGGGACCGAGGCGATGGGGTCCCCCCGTCCGATCTCGTCCGAGATCCGGGGGAGGGTGCGGCCCGCCGCGGTTTACTCGGCCTGCGGCGGCAGCGCGGCGACGAAGGGGTGGTCGCGCTCGATCAGCCCCAGCTTGCTGGCGCCGCCGGGCGAGCCGAGCTCGTCGAAGAACTCGACGTTCGCCTTGTAGTAGTCCTTCCACTCCTCCGGAGTGTCGTCCTCGTAGAAGATCGCCTCGACCGGGCAGACCGGCTCACAGGCGCCGCAGTCGACGCATTCGTCCGGGTGGATGTACAAGGACCGCTGGCCCTCGTAGATGCAGTCGACCGGGCACTCTTCGATGCACGCCTTGTCCTTCACGTCGACACAAGGCTGCGCGATGACGTAGGTCACGCTGTCGTTCCTCCTCGATAGGGCGCTGGCGGGCCTCCTCAGGCTCCGCCGCCTGGCGCGCGGGAGCGCGGCGTCGTCGATGCCCGCCACCTAGTATCTCCGTTCTTGGGCATGATCCGAACAGGAGGGGTGAACCGACCTGTGGAAATCTCGGCCGCCGGACGTCTCGAGGTCCGCCTCACCGCTGCTGACGTGGGAAAACGCGTCTCCGTGCGGTGCTTGACCGACGCTGGAGCCGCCGACGCGAAATTCACCGACACGGTCGGGGTTCTCACATCATGGGACGACGGTGTGCTCGCGATCACACGGAAGAGTGGGGAAAGCGTGTGTATTGACGCCTCCTCGATGGTCGCGGGGAAGGTCGTGCCCGCCGCTCCGGCCCGCCGCCGGGGGCCCGCAGCCGGCTACCGGGAGCTGGCCGGCGTCGCCGCGCGCGCCTGGCGGCCGGTGGAGAGCGCACGGCTCGGCGCGTGGGAGCTGCGGGCGGCCGCCGGGTTCACCCGCCGCGCCAACTCGGTGCTGCCGCTCGGCGACCCCGGCATGCCCCTCGACGCCGCCCTGGACGCCGTACGGGCCTGGTACGGCGCACGCGGGCTGCCCGCCTACGTGCAGACGGCGACGGGCGCCGAGGGGACCGAGGAGCTGCTCTGCGCGGAGCTGGAGCGGCGCGGATGGGTGCGTGAGGTGACGGCGGAGCTGTGGATCGGCGCGCTGGCGCCGGTCGCCGACCGGGCGGAGGCCGAGGGTGTGGTCCTGGCCCGGGAGGCCGACGAGGCGTGGCTGGCGCGGTACGGGCGCAAGGGGGTGAGCGAGGTGGCTCTGCGGGTGCTGACGGGGGCGTCCTCCCGCGCGGGCGAGGCCGGGGGCGGGGAAGGACCGTCGGTGTGGTTCGCGTCGGCGCCCGACCCGGAGGGCGGAACCCCGGCCGCCGTCGGGCGGTGCGTCGTGGACGGACGCTGGGCCGGCTTCGCCGCCGTGGAGGTGGCTCCGGCGCACCGCCGCCGGGGGCTCGCGACGAGGGTGATGGCCGCGCTGGCCGGCAAGGCGCTCGACGAGGGCGCCTCGGCGGCCTGGCTGCAGGTGGAGGAGGGCAACGCGGGAGCGCGCGCGCTCTACGCCGGGATGGGTTTCGCGGCCCACCACGCGTACCACCACTACCGGGAGCCGGCCGGGGAGCCGTCGCGGGGCCGGACGCCGGGGGCGTCGTGAGCGGGTTCGAGTGGGCGCAGGTGCGGGAGCGGTTCGCGGACGAGGCGCGGGCCGAGCGGCCCGATCTGGCGCTGCTGTGCCTGCTGATCGGAGCGGCGGCGGACCCGGCGGCGGGCGAGGACGGCCTGGACGCCGGCCAGATCGAGCTGGACCGGCTGGCGGGGCAGGTCCCCTTCCGGCCCGGCGGGCCGGCGGCGTGGGCGGAGGCGTTGCGGGAGCTGCTCGGCGAGCGCTGCGGGTTCCGCGGTTCCGCGGCGGACTACGACCGGCTGGACTCGTCGCTGCTGGACCGGGTGCTCGTGCGGCGGCGCGGGCTGCCGATCCTGCTGTCCGTGGTGTGGGTGGAGGTGGCGCGGCGGGCGGGGGCGCCGGTGTACGGGGTGGCGCTGCCGGGACATTTCGTGGCCGGCTTCGGACCGCCCGAGGACGTCGGGCGGCAGGTGCTCGTCGACCCATTCGACGGGGGCCGGCTGCTGACCGGCGAGGACGCCGACCTGCTGGTCACCGGTGCGACGGGCGCTCCGCTGGAGCCGTCGATGCTGACGCCCGCGCAGCCGCTGGACGTCGTGATGCGGATCCTGAACAACATCCGGTCGTGGGCCGCGGCCCGGCCCGAGCGGTCGGACGTCGCGCTGTGGGCCGTGGAGCTGGCGTTGGCCGTGCCGTCGCATCCGGCCCGGCTGCGGTACGAGCGTGGGCAGTTGCTGGTGCGTCGGGGGGATTTCCTCGGCGGGGCGGCCGAGTTGGAGGAGTACGCGGGGCTGGTGGAGGTCGTGGACGAGGGCACGGCGGAGCGGGTGCGCGGCGAGGCCTTCGCCGCCCGCGCCCTGCTGAACTGACCACACGGGCCGCAGCCGCCTCCCAGGCAGGCACAGGCTGCGGGCCGCGCCCAGCGGGCGTGCACCACGGCTGAGCCTGACGAGACCAGGCCCCAGCCGACTGCGGGACCTCGCGGGCCGCGGTCACGCCCCCGCGGGGCGTGACCCGGCGTCACGTCCACGCGGGCGCGGGTCGCCGTCGCGTCCCCGTGAGGCGTCGGCCCGGCGCACGTCCACGCGAGCGCGGGCAGCCATCGGCCGCGGACAGCGCGGGCCGGCGTCACCTCCTGGAATCGCGGGGGCCGTGGTCGGCTGCGGAGAGGGCGCGGGGCGCCGTCACGTCCCTGTGGGGTGTCGGGGCGGCGTCACGTCCAGGCGGGCGCGTCGCGTCTGAGGGGCGTCGGGCCGGTGTCGCGGGCTGTGCTGTGCCGTTCGTTCATCCGTGCGCCCGTGCGTTCGTTACAGCCAGCCCTTGTCCCGTGCTATCCGGACCGCCTCCGCGCGGTTGCGCACCGCCAGTTTCTGTATCGCCGTCGACAGGTAGTTGCGGACCGTTCCCTGGGACAGGTGCAGGGCCGCCGCCAGTTCGGCGTTGGTGGAGCCGTCGGCCGCCGCCCGCAGGACCTCTCGCTCCCGGTCGGTGAGCGGGTTGGCGCCGCCCGCCAGGGCCGCCGCCGCCAGCGTGGGGTCGATGACCCGCTCGCCCGCCAGCACCCTGCGCACCGCGTCGGCGAGTTGCGCCGCGGGCGCGTCCTTCACGAGGAAGGCGTCGGCGCCGGCCTCCATGGCGCTGCGCAGATAGCCGGGGCGGCCGAAGGTGGTCAGCACGACCAGCTTCAACCCGGGCGACTCCGCGTGCAGTTGTGCGGCCGCCTCGATGCCCGTCGCACCCGGCATCTCGATGTCGAGGAGGGCGACGTCGACGTCGTGGGCGCGGGCGGCGGCGAGGACCTCGTCGCCGCGCGCCACCTGGGCGACCACCTCGATGTCGTCCTCGAGGCCGAGCAGGGCCGCCAGGGCCTCGCGGACCATCGACTGGTCCTCCGCCAGCAGAACCTTGATCGTGCCACTCATGAGCGGGATCCTACGTCCGGCAGCTCGCCGGCCGGGACCCTGGCGACCAGGCGGAAGCCGCGCTTGAGGCGCTCCGCCTCCAGCACGCCGCCCGCCTTCTCCAGACGCTCCGTCAGTCCCGTCAGGCCGTTGCCCGGGCCCTTGCCCGAGCCGCCTGACCCGTCGTCCTCGACGGAGAGTTCGAGGACGGGGCCGTCGAGGGTCTGGCGGCGCACGACGTCCACCGTGCAGCGGCCGGCGCCGCTGTGCCGGACCACGTTGGTGATCGCCTCGCGCAGGGCCCAGGCGAGGGCGGACTCGCTGTCCTCGGGGACGCCGTCCAGGTCCGGTTCGGCGGGCAGGCCTGCGACGATGCCGGCCGCCGTCAGCGCGACCTGCGCTCCCGCGAGTTCGGCGGCCAGCCGGGGCCGCCGGTAGCCGGTGACGGCCTCACGGACGTCGACCAGGGCCTGCCGGCTGACCTGTTCGATGTCGGCGACCTGCCGGGCCGCCTTGTCGGGGTGGTCGGGAAGCATCCGGCCGGCCAGCTCGCTCTTCAGCGTGATGAGGGACAGCGAGTGTCCCAGCAGGTCGTGCAGATCCCTCGCCAGACGCAACCGCTCCTCGTTCGCGGCCAGTTGGGCGACCGTCGCCCGCGCCTTGCGCAACTCGACCGTGGTGCGGACGAGTTGGCTCACGCCCGTCATCGCGAAACCGATGAGGAGGACCAGCAGGAGCAGGTTCAGGGCCTCCTCCTCGTCGGAGCGCAGTCCGACGAGGAGGAGCAGGGCTCCCGTGCCGGGGATCGTCCAGAGCGCCAGCCGCATCGGCAGCACGCTTCCGCAGGCGACGGAGACGTAGCAGTACAGGCCGAGCCAGGCGGAGCCGAGGGTGAGGGAGAGGACGGTGGCCAGCACGGCCATGGAGCCGATGAGGGCGCCGACGGCCTTCGTGGGGTACGGCGTGTCCCCCATGTTCCGGAACAGCAGCGCCAGGTAGAGCGCGACGAACACCGCGAGTCCGAACCAGCCGGCCGCCGTGCCGGAGGCGGTGTGCCGCCCCGAGACCAGGTCGTGCACGGGCGAGCTGAGGAAGACCAGCCAGACCCCGATCCAGAGCAGTTTGCGCCGCCACAGCTCCCGCCGGTTGCGGGCGGGCCGGCCCGGGAGGATCCGGTTGCCCACCAGGTCCTCCCGGCTCTGCGGGTCGTCCGTCATGGCGCTCACGCCTTCAGGGTGTCCTTCCGGTACAGCCAGGCCGCGCCGCCCGTGAACAGGGCGAAGAAGACGGCCAGGATCACGATGTCCTCGGCATGCGGGGCCCGGCTCTGCTCGATCGACTGCCCCAGGGCAGCGTACGCGTGCGTGGGCACCCACCTGGCGATGTCCTGCAGCCACCTCGGGAAGGTCGTCGTGGGCATCCACAGGCCGCCGAGGATCGACAGGCCGAAGTAGGTGATCATCGTGATGGGGCGGACGGCGTCCCCGGTCGCGAGGTAGCCGATCGCCACTCCCAGGGCGGCGAAGACGAGGCTGCCGGCCCATATCGCGCCGGTGAGCGCGGCCCACTGCCAGGCGTCCAGCCGGACGTCCTTCACGACCGCCGCGACGGCGAAGACGACGACGATGGAGGGCAGGCTGACCACGGCGGCGCTCGCGGTCTTGGCGAGGACGTAGCCGCGGCCCGGGAGGGTGGTCAGCCGCAGCTGGCGCACCCAGCCGCTCTGCCGTTCCTTGGCGATGCGCTCGCTGTTGCCCATCAGGACGGCCGTGAGGGCGCCGAAGGAGGCCATCGAGACCATCATGTACGTCGGGAGCGTGAGGCCCGTGCCGTCGATCTTCTCCTTGCTGTCGGAGCTGCCCGCGATCAGCAGGAACAGCACGGAGGGGTAGATCACCGAGAAGAACAGGAACTTGCGGTTGCGCAGGGCGCGGGTGAGTTCCAGCTTGATCAGGCCGTTCACCGGGTCTTCGCCTCCTCGGCGGTGGTGAGGGCGACGAAGGCCTGTTCCAGGCCCAGCCCTGCGACTTCGAGGTTGTGCGGGTAGAGGCCGAGGCCGTAGACCGCGTGGACGGTGGCGTCGGCGTCGGCGGACTGGATGCGCACGGTCCGGCCGGACCCGGCGGCGGAGCCGCTGTGGGACACGGTCAGGGAGGTGAGGAACGGCAGGGCACGCAGCGCGGCCTCGTCGATCTCGCCCTCCAGGTCGAAGGCGATGCGGCGGGCGCCGGCCTTCGCCTTGATCTCGGCCGCCGTGCCGTCGGCGAGCAGCCGGCCCCGGTGCAGGACCAGCACGCGGTCGGCGATGGCGTCGGCCTCTTCGAGGTAGTGGGTGGCGAAGAGGACCGTGCGGCCCTGGTCCGCCTGTTCGCGCATGGTGGCCCAGAACGCCTGCCGGGTGGTGACGTCCATGCCGGTGGTGGGCTCGTCCAGGACGATGAGGTCGCTGTCGCCGGCGGTGGCGAGGGCGAACCGCACGCGCTGGGCCTGGCCGCCGGAGAGCTTGTCGACCTTGCGGTCGGCGATCTGGGCGACGCCGGCGCGGGCCAGCACGTCGGCGGGCCGGTACGGCCTGGGGTGCAGCCGGCAGGCGAGGCCGACCAGTTCGGCGACCGTCACCTCGTCCATCAGGCCGCCGCTCTGCAGCATCGCGCCCACCCGGCCGGCGACGATCGCCTCGCGCGGGGTGGCGCCGAAGAGCCGGACGGCGCCGCTGTCGGGGTGCTTGAGGCCGAGCAGCAGGTCGAGGGAGGTGGACTTGCCTGCGCCGTTGGGGCCGAGGAGCGCCACGGTCTCCCCCGGCCGGAGGTCGAGCGTCAGGCCGTCCACGGCCCGCACGTCCCCGAAGCTCTTGGTGACCTGGTCGAACCCGACCACCGGTGCTGTCTGCGTCGTCATGACGTCCATCGTCGCCGCGACGGCCCCCGGGGCGGCAGTGTCGGACGTCCGGGGCCCCGCATGACAGATGTCATGCGGGGCCCCGTTCGCGTCAGCTGGGGTCGGTGTCGATGATCCCGACCCGGTTCGTCCTGCTGATCAGGGCCGGGCGCAGGGCGCTGATGACGTCCTCCACGGTGACCGGCGTCTTCTGGCCGGTGCCGCGGCTGATCAGCACGCCGTTGAACGCGCCGCCGTAGAGATCCTTCAGCGCGGCCTTGTCGTAGCTCTCCACGAGCTTGCCGTCGATCGCCTTGACGCCGAGGAACTTCCACAGGGAGTTCTTCGGGCTCATCGGGACGGAGTGCGCCGCGTCGGTCTGCACGGTGACCTTGCCCGACATCGCCGGCTCGGCGAACTCCTTCATCATGCGGTCGACCTCGGCGTTCGAGATGGTCGGCTGCTTGGTGGTCGTGGGCACCGCGACCGCTGCGGCGGCGCCGGTCTCCACCTGGCTGCGGTAGGCGTCCACCACGGCCGACTCGGCCTTCGCCGCGTCGATGCCCTTGCCCGCCTTGCCGTAGACGGGGACGGCCTTGCCCGACGTGAACTTGATGGTGCCGTCCTGGGCCGAGCCGGAGCCGCCCGCGGCGTTCTTCAGGGCCGCCTGGAGCTTCTCCTCGTCCACCGGCATCACGGGCTCGACCTCACGGTGCTGCCCGAACAGCGAGCCGATCACGGAGACCGGGTTGTAGTCGCTCTTGGCGGCGGCGTCGACGGTGGCCTGCATGTCGAACTGCAGGCCCGCCTGGTCCGGCTTGAGGGCGACCGTGTCGCCGCCGACGGACAGCTTCAGCGTCTGCGCGGCCCGCTTGTCGAACGCGTCGCCGAGCTTCTTGACGGCGTCGTCGCGGGTGCCGCCGCCGATGTCGACGCCGAGCACGGTGGTGCCCTTGGGCACGTCGGAGTGGTTCATCAGCAGGCCCGCGCCGTAGACGCCGACGCCCGCGACCACCACCAGGCCGCCCAGCAGCGGGAGTTTGCCGCGGCCCTTCTTCTTTTTCTTCTTGCCGTCGCCGGCGGACGTGCTCTGCGCGCCCTTGGCCGGTCCCTTGGGCGGGGTGTGCGGCAGCGGTCCGTCGACGGGCGCGCCGCCCGTGAAGGGGGCTCCCGGCCCGCTCTGACCGCCGGCGGGCACGACGGGGATGCCGCTGGTGACGGTGTTCCCGGAGACGTTGTCGGCCGGACGGCCGCCGTAACCGCCCGCGCCCGGCCCGGGGGCGGGCTTCTGCGGGGTGAGGATCGCGGTGTCGTCGCTCAGGCCGCCGCCGGGAAGCCGGCCGGAGCCGGTGACGGCTCCGACGCCGGGGGCGGCGGAACGCGGTCCGCCGGGACCGCCGGGACCGGTCGGCCCACCGAGGACGCCGCCGTGCATCGGGGGCACGATCGGGCCGTCGCCGGTGACCGGGCCGCCGGTGGGGCCCGCGGGGCCTCCCTGGGGGCCGCCCCTGCCGTCGACGCCGCCCGGCCCGTCGGGGCCGTTGAAGTCGTACGAGCCGCCGGGTCCGGCGGACCCTGCCGGGAAGGCGCCCGGGCCGTCGGGCCTGCCGCCGACGCCGCTCACGCCGTTCGGCCCCGGCAGACCGTTCTGGCCGGTGCCGGAGAAGTACGGCAGGTCGTCACGGCGCGACTCGGCGCCGCCCGGCGCCTGCCCCTGCGACTGTCCTTGCTGCTGTCCCGGGCTCGACGTGCGGCCCTGACCCCGGCTTTGACCCTGACCCTGCCCCTGGCCCGTGCGCGGGCCGTTGCCGAGCGGACCGGCGGCCAGCGCCTCGGTCACGTCGAAGGAGCCCGTGCCGCCGCCGTGTCCCGGAGCCACCGGACCGCCGGTCGCCCCGGAGAACCCCGCGCCGTTGGTGCCGCCGGAGCGGGCGCCGCCCGGCACGCTCATGGAGCCGACCACCCCGCCGGGGCGCCCCGCGCCCGGCCGAGCGCCGCCCGGCGCGCCGGCACCGGTCCCGGTGCTCGGGCCTGCCTGCGCGGGGGCGTTCGCGGACGCTCCGGACCCGGCGGCCGAACCGCCCGGCATTCCGGCTCCGTTGGTGCCGCCGCCGCCCTGACCGGGCCTGCCCGGTGCGGACTTGCGTGGCGCGAACCAGTTGCTCGCCTTGTCCTCGCCCCCGGACGCCGGATCGGCGGGCAGCTCGAACGAGCCGGTGTCGGACGAGGTCGAGCCGGCGGCGCCCATGGGTGCCGCCTGCTGCGCGTCGGCGCCGGTGTCGGCCTTGCCGCCCGACCCTCTGTCGTCGCCCGCGCTCTCGGCGTCGGCGACGGGTTTGCGCACGACGACCGGCGGAATGGGCCGCGATCCCGGGATGTTGATGCGAATCCGGGTGGTCAGCGTGGTCTCGGTCTTGCGTTCCTCCGGCTGGGCGGCCGAACGGCCCGCGTCCGCACCGGCGTCGGACACCATGGGGGTGCCGTACGGCGGCGTACCCGAGGGGTATGCGGCTCCGCCGCGCCCGTTGGGCCCGGAGGACGGACTGTCAGTTTCACGACTCAAGGCAGGTTCTCCAGGTTGGCTCCGCCGCTCGCCACGACCTCACGGGCTGCTCGGCGGCGCGCACCACCATACTGGCCACTTCTGGCCCGTATCCCACGACCGCCGGAAGACCCACACGGGACTCGCACGGTCACGCCGGGGTGAAGTGGTACGTCACTTGCCAAGTCGGACGTCGTCTCCGCCCGGTTGCCGCCCTCCACCAAGGGTGGCGCAGATCACAGCAAGGGCCATGCCGCCGAGCAGGAACAGATACGAGCCACCGCCCGCGCCGAACAGGAAGTCGCCCTCCGGGCGCCCGGCGGTGGAGAGGATCACCGAGATCATCCAGCCGGCGGCGGGCGCGACCGCTCCGGCGCGGCTGCCGACGGCCCGCGCGCCGCCGATGAACAGCCCGGCGGCGCCCAGGAGCGCGAGGAGCAGTCCGCCGGGGAACCAGCCGGCCTGGACGAGCGCTCCGGCGAGACCGGTGAGCGCGCCGAGCAGCAGCAGCCCGGCATAGGCGGCGGCCCGCCCGGCGGGCGGCATCCGCAGCGGCTGGGCGAGCATCGAACCCCGGTCGGACATCAGGCCGCCTCCGCCGCGTCGGTCGTTCCGGCGAACAGGTCGGTCTCCCTGTTACCGCCGTGTGCGGCTGCCTCGCCGCGGACGAGCTCGTAGTACTCGGTCGTGAAGAGGGGCTGGGCGAGGTCGTTGGACAGGGCGAAGCACCGCTCCCCCGGGGCGACGTCGATCTGGGTGGCGTGCGCCCGCATCGCGGCGGCCTTTGCGGCGGCGTGTCCGGGGTGCGCGCCGATCTCGGCGGTGACGCGGTCGTCGTCGACGACGCCCGGCACGTCGGACACGGCGGCGCTGCTCGCGAAGGGCAGGGTCGGCAGCTCCTCCCGGAGCCCGGCGAAGGCGGCCTCGGCGACGGTACGCGGCACGCGGTTCCAGTACACCTTCGGGATGCGCCATCCGGCGGCCTCGGCCAGCTCGGCGGCCCGCATGGCGACCCGGTGGGCCTGGATGTGGTCGGGGTGGCCGTAGCCGCCCTCGTCGTCGTAGGTGACGAGGACCTGGGGGCGCACCTCGAGGATCACCTCGACGAGGGGCGCGGCCGCGTCGTCGACGTCGGCCTGCCAGAAGCAGGAAGGGTCGTCGTTGTCGGCGAGGCCCATCATCCCGGAGTCGCCGTAGCGGCCCGCGCCGCCGAGCAGCCGGAAGTCGTCGACGCCGAGTTCCGCCATGGCGGCGGCCAGCTCGGCCCTGCGGTGCTCGCCCAGCGCGGCGCCGGTGAGATGCCGCAGCTCCGGCGGGATGACCTCGCCGCGTTCGCCGAGCGTGCAGGTGACCAGGGTCACGTGGACGCCCTCGGCCGCGTACCTGGCCATGGTCGCGCCGTTGTTGATCGACTCGTCGTCCGGGTGCGCGTGCACCAGCAACAGACGCCGGGAGGGCAGTTCCGTCATGGGGCCAACCCTACGAGGCCTCCCGTCTCCCCCCGCCACCTCCCCGCCGGTCCGTCACTCCTTCCCGGCGAAGATCGCTTCCGCGGACGGCACGGTGACGGCCCGGGTGAGCCAGTCCCGCAGGAGATCGGGGTCGTCGCAGCCGGTGACGCGTGCGCGGAGCTCGTCGCTGACGTCGAGGCCGCGCGCCTCGAGGACGAGCAGGACGTCCTCGGCACGCCCCTGGGCGCGACCCTCGTCACGGATTTCTTCGGAGATGTACGACTTGTAGAAGGAGAGGTCCACGGCCACCAGGTTCCTCCAGAGTTCCCCGGCCGGGCGATTGACGCCGAGGCCTTGAGCGGTGAATTCGATGATCGGGTCAGCGACGGCTTCGGGCACGTTTTGCAGAGCGGTGGACAGGGCCTTCAGTATCCCACCCACCGCCGGGTCCTTCGCGTGGGTGATGACGGACAGTGCGGCCAGGGCCAGGTCAGCGCGAGCCTCGTCCGGGTCGGTGATCAGCGGCATGTTGTGCGGACCTGCCACGAGCGGACGCACCGTGAGCGAGGCCCACCACTGCGGGCCGATGAGCACGGGCTGTGCGGCCCATTCGGCCGTGATCCGGTCCTGGCAGACGACCAGGAGTACGGGCGGCGTCTTGTATTTCGCGTACAGAAAGGACACGTAGTAGGCCCAGCTGGCCGTCTTGTTCTTGTCCTTCGCGCTCTGCGCCTCGACAGCCAGCAGCATCGGCTCGTCGCCCTCAAAACGCAGCAGCGTGTCGACACGGCGTTCGACGGGCTGGGTCTCGGTGAGATCGGTCGGAAGAACCGTCACCTGCTTGGGTGGGACGAACGGGAGGCCGAGCACCTTGGAGACGCCGGTGAACAGGCCGGGGTACTCCTGGAAGATGCGGTGCATCGCCTCGTGGGACGAGTTGACCATGCGTTTTCCTTGCTTGTGGGGTCTTCAGAGAGCCGCTGTCGACGACTCCCGGCAGTCGCGGCAGCGGGCTCCCGGCTCGGGTGAGCGGATGCCGCGGTCGCAGCCGTCGCAGTTGTCCATGCCGTACCGGACGGCCTGAGGCGGGGCGGCGTGCGCGCGGAACGGCGGCGGTGGTGGCAGCAGTGCCGCGAGGCGGTGGGCCAGGAGGGCGGCGGGGCGGCGGACGCCCTCCGGCGGAAGATCGGCGGTGAGGGCCTGGCACACGGCGGCGGGACTGACATCCCGCTCCAGCCAGGCGGCGACACCGGGGGCCAGATGGGCCGTGTCGCAGGCGGAGAGGAAGAGGCGGGAGTCGTGGCGGCGCAGGCCGGCGAGGAGGTCGGCGGCCGCCTGGAGAAGAGCCGGGGCGGGGTACCCGGGGCGCGGGACGGCGGGGAGCGGCTTGCGAGGTCCGCGCTTCTTCGGCTGGGCGGAGGTTGCCGTGTCAGGGGCGTGATCGGCTGCCGATGGACGGCGGTCGCGGTGGCCGGGCTGGTTGCAGGAGACCGTGCGGGTGACGATCCGGCCGCCGGGGATGCGGGAGCGTTCGCGACGCAGGTAGCCGTGGGTCTCCAGCTCGCGCAGGGCGGCGGCGATACGGGTGGCGCCCTCGGGGAAGCGCGCGGTGAGCGACTTGATGTCGACGCGCGCGCCCTTGGGCAGCGACTGGAGGTGCACGCCGAGGCCGATCCCCAGGAGCGACAGCTCCCTGTGCTGGGCGAGGTGGTTGCCGATCACGGTGAAACGGGTGGTGTGCCGGGCGTTGTCGTGGGTGAGTCCGCCCGCGCGGGGGCGGTTTTTGCCCGCGTTGCGAGACTCGGAGCACAAGGGCGCGCTAGGGTTTTCCGTGTCCATCGGGAAGTTGGCCTTCCTCGGTGGTCAGGCCCTCGCACTGGGATTGCCGTCCCGGCGGGGGCCGTCGCATGTCTGGGGTGGGCGGTGGTGATGCTGCGCTGAGCGTAGGGCAGGCAACCCGCCCCAAATCCACTCCAGTTGGCATATTCACTCGCGGGAGTGAGTTTGCGCTGCGGGCGGGAGGGGTGGGGCTTGGTCGGGTTCTTTCTCCGCCGTCGTGGTCCTTTGGAGAGAGCGCCCCTCGCACCGGAGCACGGGAAGTCGGGTTCCGGTGGCGGACGCCACTTCGGCTCACCCGCCGCCCTCCGTCCTTCACCAGGTGCGCTGGGGAGCCGCGTCCGGCGGGAGGGCGACCTCGGCCCACACCGTCTTGCGTGGGCGCAGCTCCGGGGCCCAGCCCCACCGGTCGGCGAGCGCCTCGACCAGGAGCAGTCCCCGGCCGGACTCGGCCTCGCCCTCCGCGCCCTCGAGAGGCAGTCGGGGCGGGCGGCCCCACGCCGTGTCGGTCACTTCGATGCGCAGCGTGTGCGCGATGACGTAGAGCGTGAGCCGGAAGTCCCGGCCCGGTACGCGCCCGTGGGTCACCGCGTTCGCCGCGAGTTCGGCGACGATCTGGCCGGCCGGGTCCACCGGCATCCCCCAGCAGCGCAGTTGCTCGGTCGTCAGCAGCCTGGCGAGGCGCGCTCCGCGCGGCGTCGGGGACAGCCGCACGCTGAAGTCGCGGAAGCGGCGGCCGGGTTGGGTCGCAGAGGAGACGGATTCCTGGATCACGTCACTCAGAGTGGCCACTCCCGCTTACCGTGAACAGTGATGGAGCAGTTGCGTACGGTGACTGTCCGGGCTTTGTCCGGTCGTGTCGGGACTGTCGGTTCGGGTGACGGAGAGGTGCGAATGACGCAGGTGAACGGCAAGCCGGTGCAGCTCAAGGAGGAGGCGGACGAGCTGGGCTGGGAGGTGGATCCGGACGACGACTGGGGCATCGCCGTCGTGGAGACCGTGGGGCGACAGCTGAAGCTGCGGCGAGAGGCCGTGGGGATGCGCGCGGCCGACTTCGGGCTGGCGGTCGGGTACGGCGAGGACCTCGTCTACAAGATCGAGAGCGGGAAGCGGATCCCCCGCCCCGAGTACCTGGACAAGGCCGACAAGGTGCTGGGAGCGGGCGGGCTGCTCTCGGCGATGAAGGAGGACGTGAAGAAGGTCCGCTACCCGAAGAACGTCCGCGAGATCGCCAAGCTGGAAGCCCAGGCCGTCGAACTCGGCGTGTACGTCGGACTCAGCCTGCATGGGCTGTTGCAGACACCGGAGCATGCGCGGGCGCTGTTCGAGGTCTGGCAGCCCGTTTACTCACCGGAGGAGGCCGAGCGGCGGGTGGCTGCCCGCATGGCCCGGAAATCGATCTTCGAGCGGTCACCCGCCCCCGCTCTCAGCTTCGTCCAGGAAGAGGCGACACTGCGTCGGCCGGTCGGAGGCACAATGGTGTGGCGTCAGCAGCTCGAACATCTTCTGGAGGTGGGACAGTTGCGTCACGTCACACTTCAGGTGATGCCGACGAGCTCCGAGGCCCACCCCGGACTGAGCGGAAAAATCGAGGTGCTGAAGTTCCCGGACGGCACGGCAGTGGGCCGGTCCGACGGCGCGTACAACGGCCGACCGATCTCAGACCCGAAGCAGCTTCGAATCCTTGAGCTGCGGTATGGCACCATCCGGGCCCAGGCACTCACGCCACGGGAGTCACTGACCTTCATCGATCAACTGCTGGGAGAGACATGATCCACAAGGGTTCCGCTGGAGAGAACTCCGGGTTGGCGTGGTTCAAGAGCAGTTACAGCGACGGCCCTGACGGCGACTCCTGCGTCGAGATCGCCACGAGCCCCGGCAGCGTCCACGTCCGCGACTCCAAGCACACCGCCGGCCCGCGCCTGCGGCTCTCGCCGCAGGCATGGGCCGACTTCGTGCCGTACGCGTCCGAAGGCTGACGGGCCGCTCGGCCCCGGCCCCGGCCTCCGTCAGAACTTGATGCTGCCGATCATGCTCGCCACGCTCGTCGTCAGATCGCTGATGGTGGGAGCGATCGTCGAGGAGGCCAGATAGAAGCCGAGCAGGATGCAGACGACAGCGTGACCGCCCTTCAGTCCCGACTTCTTGATCAACAAGAAGACGACGATCGCCAGCAGCACCACCGCCGAAATCGAGAGTGCCACGGCGGCTCACCTCCAAGGACCCGGGAAACGTGGGGGAAACAGAGCGAGGGAACACGTAAATCCATACGACTGCCAGCAGGTTCATACCCACTCAGCGCTAGTGATCATAACTACGTGTGGGCGCGCATCTCTCGGCGCACAGCCGCACAAGGGGGTCGCATGGCCAATATGGTCGGGGGATGACGACCGAGTCCGACTCCTTCCCCCGCAGGCACGCCCGCACCCAGCGTTTCACTCTCGGCGCGCCGCGTTCTTTCACGGTGGCTCCCGACGGCTCCCGCGTCGTGTTCCTGCGCTCCGGCTCCGGCACGGACCGCGCGGGCGCGCTCTGGGTCCTCGATCCGGCGGACGGCGCGGAACGCCTGGCCGCCGACCCGCGCGCCCTCCTCGGGGGCGCCTCGGAGGACCTCTCGCCGCAGGAGCGGGCACGCCGCGAACGCAGCCGCGAGGCGGGTTCCGGCATCGTCGGCTACGCCACCGACGCGGAGGTGGAGCTGGCGTCTTTCGCCTTGTCAGGGCGGCTTTTCACAGCGGAGCTGAGGGCCGGGACGGCCCGGGAGCTGCCGGTCGCAGGACCGGTGATCGACCCCCGTCCGTCCCCCGACGGGCGACTCGTCGCCTATGTCGCCGGGGGCGCTCTGCGGGTGGTGGGCGCGGAGGGCGAGGGCGACCGGGCGGTGGCGGAACCGGAATCGGAACCGGTTTCCTACGGATTGGCCGAGTTCATCGCGGCCGAGGAGATGGCCCGCTCGCGCGGCTTCTGGTGGGCTCCGGAGTCGGATCGGCTGCTGGTCGCCCGGGTGGACGACACGCCGGTGGAGCAGTGGTGGATCTCCGATCCGGCCCAGCCGAAACGTGACCCACGACACGTACGCTATCCGGCTGCCGGGACGCCCAACGCTGACGTACGGCTGTTCGTGTTCGGTCTCGACGGGGTGCGCACGGAGGTCGTCTGGGATCGTGCGCGCTATCCGTATCTGGCGCGAGTGCACTGGTCAGGGGCGGGCGCGCCGCTGCTGCTCGTACAGGCGCGCGACCAGCGAAGTCAGCTGTTCCTGGCGGTGGACACCGACTCCGGGGCGACCCGGATGGTGCATGCCGACGAAGATCGGATTTGGCTGGAACTGTTCCCTGGGGCGCCCTGCTGGAGCCCCTCGGGACAGCTGGTCCGGATCGCCGACGAGGGCGGCGCGCGGGTCCTCACCGTCGGCGAACGCCCGCTGACCGGCGACCAGCTGCATGTGCGGGCGGTGCTGGACGTGACGTCCGACGACGTGCTGGTCGCGGCCTCCGCCGGGGCGGGCGCGGCGACGCCCGAGGTCGGCGAGGTGCACGTCTACCGGGTGAACGAACTCGGCGTCGAGCGTCTCTCCCAGGAGCCCGGCGTGCACGGGGCGGTCCGCGCCGGGAACGTGACCGTGCTGACGTCGGCGGTCCTGGACCGGCCGGGCGCAGTGACGCGGGTGCTGCGGGACGGGAAGCCCGTCGCGTCCGTCGGGTCCTGTGCGGCGGATCCCGGCCTGTCCCCCCGCGTGAAGCTCGTCGAGGGGGGCGCACGGCGCATTCCGTGCGCCGTGCTGATGCCGACGGACCACCGCGGCGACGCCCCGCTGCCCGTGCTCATGGACCCCTACGGCGGTCCGCACGGCCAACGGGTGGTGGCCGCGCACAACGCGCACCTCACCTCGCAGTGGTTCGCCGACCAGGGCTTCGCGGTCATCGTCGCCGACGGCCGGGGCACGCCGGGCCGCTCGCCCGGCTGGGAGAAGGCGATCCACCATGACTTCACGGTCGCCCTCGACGACCAGATCGAGGCGCTGCACGACCTGGCGAAGAGCCATCCCCTCGACCTCTCCCGGGTGGCGATCCGCGGCTGGTCCTTCGGCGGCTGGCTCGCGGCCCTCGCGGTGCTGCGCCGCCCTGACGTCTTCCACGCGGGCGTCGCCGGAGCCCCGGTGACCGACTGGCGGCTCTACGACACCCACTACACCGAGCGGTACCTCGGAGATCCGGCCACGTCGCCGGCGGCGTACACGAACAGCTCCCTGGTCGACGACGAGGGGCTCACCGCGCCCGCCGAGCCCCGCCGGCCGCTGATGGTCGTCCACGGACTGGCCGACGACAACGTGGTCGTCGCGCACGCCCTGCGCCTGTCCTCGGCCCTGCTGGCCGACGGCCGCCCGCACGAGGTGCTCCCCCTGTCTGGCGTCACCCACATGACCCCGCAGGAACAGGTCGCGGAGAACCTGCTGCTGCTCCAGGTGGACTTCCTCCGGCGCGCTCTCGGACCGAGCTGAGCAGCGACACTCCGGCAGAAGAACGGGCAACGGGCCGGGACGCATGCGCCCCGGCCCGTTTACGGCACCCGCACGGCCGTACGCTGTTCAGCCTGACGCGTCCGTATATCGGAATCGGGTCGGCCAAGTTGCCTGCGTGTTAACGCGGTTGCTGAGCAAATGTGCGATTGCTCCGCCTCGCGCGGTCTGTGTCAGGCCTGCGGCTCCTCCGGCGGGACGACCTGTCTCTGCTCGGCGAAGTGGCACGCCGAGGCGTGCGCCTCGGGCCCCGTCGCATGGCGGAACTCCGCCGGGACGGCCAGCGCCGGCACCTCCAGCGCGCAGCGCTCCTGCGCCTTCCAGCAGCGGGTGCGGAAGCGGCAGCCGGAGGGGATGTTCGTCGGGGACGGCACGTCGCCCACCAGGATGATCCGCTCCCGGTGCTCGCGCGCCTCCGGGTCGGGGACCGGCACCGCGGACAGCAGGGCCTGGGTGTAGGGGTGCGTGGGATGGTCGTAGATCTCGGCGTCGCGGCCGATCTCCACGATCCGCCCGAGGTACATCACCCCGACCCGGTCGGAGATGTGCCGGACGATCGACAGGTCGTGCGCGATGAACAGGTAGGACAGGTCGAACTCGCTCTGCAGCCGGTCCAGCAGGTTGATCACCTGCGCCTGGACCGACACGTCCAGCGCGGACACCGGCTCGTCGGCGACGATCACCTCGGGGCGCAGGGCCAGCCCCCGCGCGATGCCGATGCGCTGGCGCTGTCCGCCGGAGAACTGGTGCGGGTACCGGTTGATGTACTCCGGGTTGAGTCCGACGACGTCCAACAGGTCCTGGACCTTGCGCCGCCGGTCGCCCTTCGGGGCCACCTCGGGGTGGATGTCGTACGGCTCCCCGATGATGTCGCCCACCGTCATGCGCGGATTGAGCGAGGTGTACGGGTCCTGGAACACCATCTGGATGTTGCGTCGGACGGCCTTCAGGGCGCGCCCGGACAGCTTGGTGATGTCCTCGCCCTTGTAGAAGATCTCGCCGGCCGTCGGCTTCTCCAGGTTGACCAGCAGCTTGGCGACGGTCGACTTGCCGCAGCCCGACTCGCCGACGACGCCCAGGGTCTCGCCGCGGTGCAGGGTCAGGTCGACCCCGTCGACGGCCTTCACCGCGCCGACCTGCTTCTTGAAGAGGATGCCCCGGGTCAGCGGGAAGTGCTTGACCAGCCCGCTGACCTCCAGAATCGGCTCAGCCATGCAGGCACTCCCTCCAGAAGTGGCAGGCGCTGGCGCGGCCCGCGTCGGAGTCCTCGACGTCGTACAACGGCGGGACGTCCGTGCGGCACACCTCCCGGGCCATGGGGCAGCGCGGGTTGAAGGCGCAGCCGGGCGGGATGTGCATGAGGTTCGGCGGCAGGCCCTTGATGGCGTAGAGCTCCTGGCCCTTCTGGTCGAGCCGCGGGATGGAGTCGAGCAGGCCGCGGGTGTAGGGGTGGGCCGGGGCCTTGTAGATGTCGTGCACGGGGGCCGACTCGACGATCCGGCCCGCGTACATGACGGCGATGCGGTCGGCGACGTCCGCGACCACGCCGAGGTCGTGGGTGATGAGGATGAGGCCCATGTGGTACTCGCGCTGCAACTCCGCGAGCAGGTCCATGACCTGGGCCTGGACCGTCACGTCGAGCGCGGTGGTCGGCTCGTCGGCGATGATGAGCGCCGGTTCCAGGGCCATCGCCATCGCGATCATGATGCGTTGGCGCATGCCGCCCGAGAACTGGTGCGGGTAGTCCTTGACCCGCTCCCGGGCGGCCGGGATGCGCACGCGGTCCATCAGCTCGACGGCCTGGGCGCGCGCGTCCTTCCTCGACATGCCGCGGTGCACGACGAACATCTCGCCGAGCTGGTCGCCGACCGACAGCACGGGGTTCAGCGACGACAGGGCGTCCTGGAAGATCATGGCCATCTCGGCCCCCCGCACCTTGCGGCGCTCGTCCTCCTTGAGCTTCAGCAGGTCCCTGCCCTGGAAGAGGATCTCGCCGGAGGCGATCCGGCCGGGCGGCATGTCGAGGATGCCCATGATCGCCTGGGCGGTGACGGACTTGCCGGACCCGGACTCGCCGAGCACCGCGAGCGTCTCCCCCGCGTCCACGCCGTAGCTGACGCCGTTGACGGCCCGGGCGATCCCGTCCCGGGTGCGGAACTCCACGTGCAGGTCACGCACTTCGAGCAGCATCCGCCCGTCACCTCAGCTTCGGGTCGAGGGCGTCGCGGACCGCGTCGCCGAGCATGATGAAGGCCAGGACCGTGAGGGCCAGGGCGCCCGAGGGCCACAGCAGGGCGTGCGGGGCGTTGCGGATGTACGGGGAGGCGGCGGAGATGTCGATCCCCCAGGAGACGGTCGGCGGCTTCAGACCGACGCCGAGGTAGGACAGGGTCGCCTCCAGCGCGATGTACGTGCCGAGCGCGATGGTGGCCACGACGATCACCGGGGCCACCGCGTTGGGCGTGATGTGCCGCAGCAGCAGCCGGGAGTGGGAGGCGCCGAGGGCGCGGGCCGCCTGGACGTAGTCGTTGTGCTTGGCCGTGATCACCGAGCCGCGGGCGATGCGGGAGACCTGGGGCCAGCCGAGCAGCACCATGAACCCGATGACGGGCCAGACCGTGTTGCTGGTCACCACGGAGAGCAGGACCAGGCCGCCGAGGACGACGGGGATGGCGAAGAAGACGTCGGTGATCCGGGACAGGACCGCGTCCCCCGACCCGGCGAAGAAGCCGGCCAGCCCGCCGAGCACGCTGCCGAGGAGCGCGACGCCGAGCGTGGCGAGGACGCCGACCGTGACGGACGTACGGGCGCCGTAGACGACGCGTGTGTAGACGTCGCAGCCCTGACCGTCGAACCCGAAGGGGTGGCCCGGCTGGGACCCCTCCTGGGCCTTGGACAGGTCGCACTTGAGGGGGCTCAGCCAGGTGATGGATCCGGGCCACAGGGAGATGAACACCAGGAACAGGATGACCAGGGCGGAGACGATGAAGACGGGGTTGCGGCGCAGGTCCCGCCAGGCGTCGGACCACAGGGAGCGGGCCTTCTCGGTCGGGCCGGGCCCCTGCGGGCCGTCCGGGGTCTTCTCCAGCGTCTCCCCCTCCGCCGTGGCGAGGTCCATCGCCCCGCCCATGCCGGTGTCGGCGATGGCGCCGTCCTCCGGGGTGCGGCCGGCGCCCGGCAGATGATGCTCCGGCGGCGGCTCAGACATAGCGGATCCTCGGGTCGAGTACGGCGTACAGCAGGTCGACGAGCAGGTTGGCCACCAGGAACACCAGGACGAGGACGGTCACGAAGCCGACGACGGTCTGGGTGTTCTGGCGGAGGATCCCCTGGTAGAGCTGGAAGCCCACGCCGTGGATGTTGAAGATGCGCTCGGTGACGATCGCACCGCCCATCAAGGCCCCGATGTCGGTGCCGATGAAGGTGACCACCGGGATGAGGGAGTTGCGCAGCAGATGCCGGGTGACGACCCGGCGGCGCGGCAGCCCCTTGGCGACGGCCGTGCGGACGTAGTCGGACCGCTTGTTCTCCGCGATCGAGGTGCGGGTCAGCCGGGTGACGTACGCCAGCGACACGGACGCCAGCACCAGCCCCGGCACGATCAGTTCGCCGAACTCGGCGTCCGAGGAGACCGACGGCTTGATCCAGCCCCACTCCACGCCGAGCAGCAGCTGCAGCAGCAGACCGGTGACGAAGGTGGGGACGGAGATCACCACGAGGGTCAGCAGCAGCACGCCGGTGTCGACGGGCCGGCCCCGGCGCAGGCCCGTCACGACGCCCAGGGCGATGCCGATGACGATCTCGAAGAGGATCGCGACGATCGTCAGCCGGATGGTGACGGGGAACGCCGACGCCATCAGCTCGGTGACCGGCTGGCCGTTGAACGCCGTACCGAAGTCTCCGGTGAAGACGTTCCCCATGTAGGTCAGGTACTGCTGCCACACCGGCTTGTCGAGGCCGAACTCCTTCTCCAGCTGGGCGGCGGTGGCCGGGTCGCACTGCCGGTCGCCGCACAGGCCGGCGATGGGATCGCCCATCACGTTCACCATCAGGAAGATCAGCAGCGTCGCCCCGACGAACACGGGGATCATCTGGAGCAGACGCCGGATCACATACCGGCCCACGGCGGGTCAGCTGACCTTGATCTCGTTGTAGACCGGGACGGAGAACGGGTTGAGCTTGACGTTGGAGAGCCGCTCCGAGTAGCCCGCGCTGCCGTTCTGGTACCAGAGCGGGATGGCGGCCATGTTGTCGCGGACGACCTCCTCGGCCTTCTGGAACGTCTCCACGGCCTTGGCGGTGTCGGTCTCGGCGTTCGCCTGGTTGACGAGCGTGTCGAAGTCCTTGTTCGACCACTTGCCGTCGTTGGAGGAGGCGTTCGTGTAGTAGAGCGGCTGGAGGAAGTTCTGGATGAGGGGGTAGTCCATCTGCCACCCCGCGCGGAACGGGCCGCTCATCTTCCGGTCGGTGATCTGGTTGCGGAAGTCGGCGAAGGTGCCGACCGGGTTGCCGACGCAGGCCTTGTCGTTGTCGAGGGCGTTGTTGATCGAGTTGCAGACCGCGTCGACCCACTGCTTGTGCGACCCGGTGTCCGCGTTGTAGCTGATCTTCACCTGGCCGCCGGGGAGGCCGCCGCCCTCCTTGATGAGCTGCTTCGCGGCATCGGGGTCGTACTCGCAGGCGTCCCCGCACAGGCCTTCCTTGAAGCCGCCCTCCTCGCCGAGCACCGGGGAGGTCCAGTCGGTGGCGGGGGTGCGGGTCTTCTGGAAGATCGTGTCGGTGATCTGATCGCGGTCGATCGCCCGGGACAGGCCGGTGCGGACCTTCTGCGCGCCCGCGGTGTTCCACTGCTTGTCGTAGAACGGGAAGGCCAGGGTCTGGATGATGCCGGCCGGCGTGTTGAGGTACCGGTCGCCCAGGTCGGCCTTCACGTTCTTGAGCTGGGCGGCGGGCACGTCGTCGACCAGGTCGAGGTTGCCGGCCATCAGGTCGGTGTAGGCGGTGTTGTTGTCGGTGTAGACCTTGAGGGTCACCCCGCCGTTCTGCGCCTTGTCCTCGCCCGGGTAGTCGGCCCACTTCTTCAGCTCCATCTGGGAGCCCTTGGTGTAGGACGCGATCGTGTAGGGGCCGTTTCCGACCGGCTTCTCCAGCCAGCCGGCGTGGTCGCTGAAGAAGGACTGCGGCAGCGGGGCGAAGGCGGGATAGCCCAGCGTGTCGGGGAACGTGGAGAACTTCTGCGTGAGCTTGACGGTGAAGGTCTGGTCGTTGACGACCTTGAGCCCGGAGAGGGTGTCGGCGGTCTGCTTGCCGCCCTCGGCAGGGTGCGTCTGGGCGTAGCCGTCGATGTACTCGAAGAAGTACGCGTTCTTCTGGTTGTTCTTCAGACTCGCGCCGTAGTTCCAGGCGTCGACGAACGACTTCGCCGTGACCTTCTCGCCGTTGCTGAACGTCCAGCCGGTCTTGACGGTGATGGTGAAGTTCTGCGAGTCCGTGGTGTCGATCTTCTGGGCCAGCATGTCCTCGGCCGCGCCCGTCTCCGGGTTGTAGCGCTTCAGGCTCCGGAAGATCATGTCGAGGACCTTGCCGCCCTGCACCTCGTTGGTGTTGGCGGGCTCCAGCGGGTTCTGCGGGTCACCCCAGGAGGAGCTGAGGACCGCGCTGCCGTCGCCGCTGCCGCCCCCGCTGTCGCTTCCCCCGCTGCCGCAGGCCGTCGCCGTGAGCGCTGCCGCGGCCGCGCATACGACCCACTTGGCGTGCGTGGCTCCACGCATGGGATGCCTCCTCGTTGACTGCGCGCCTGTCGCCCTGTCACCTGATCCTTTACCAGGCGATATCCGCACATAAGCGATTCGACGCACTTTCACCCGTCCGTACGGGTGCATCGACGCACCGCGGGCCCGCCCGCCGAACGGGCGCACGAAGGGCGGCAGCCGCGGGCACGGCACGGGGAGGGGCGGGCGGGACCCGCCCCGAAGCGCCCCCGCACGCGCGCAGGGCGGCAGGCCGGCGGCCGAGACCTCGGCGGGCGTGCGGGACACGAACAAGCGGACCACGCGCAGGCGCGCGAGCGCCCATCCGGTACGCAGTCCGACGGGTAGGCCGTGGGCAGGCCGACGGGTAGGACTCTGGGCTGCGGGTGGGGCGCGGGGCTGCGGGTGGCGTGGAAGGTCGGCGGGTGGGGGTCAGGCGGGGGTGGGGTGGGGCGCGTCGGTGGCCGTGGGGCGTGGGGCCACCAGTTCGACCTCGAAGCCGTCGGAGTTCTCCAGGTAGGCCGCGTAGTGCTCCGGGCCGCCCGCGTGCGGGTACCGCTCGGCGAACAGGGGCGTCCAGCCGTGCGCGGGGGCCTGCGCCACGAGCGTGTCGAGAGCGGACGGGCTCGCGGCGTGGAAGGCGAGATGGTTGAGGCCGGGCCGCAGCCGGTCGTGGCCGCCGTCGCCGTCCTTCATCGCCGGGGACTGTTCGACGACGAGGTACGTCGGACCGAGCCGCCAGCTGCGGCCCCGGTCCCAGTCCTGGTAGAGCTCGTAGCCCAGACCGCCCAGCAGCCAGCCCCACTCCCTCGACGCCCGGGGCAGGTCCGGGACCCACAGCTCGACGTGGTGCAGCATCGTGTCGTCCTTGGCCTTGGCGGCCCGTGTCCGGCCGGCGCGGGCGGACATCGGGTCGGGAAACGGGGGGCCGGAAAGGGGAGCGGGGAACGGGGCGGGAAAGGGGCGGTGACGGCCGCGGCCTCCGACAGCACGGGCTTGGCTGTCGGAGGCCGCGATCGGGCGTGAGAACTCGGCTCGGCGTCAGGCCGCGCCGACGACGTCCTTCTCCTCGGCGAAGTGACACGCCGACTCATGGGCGGCCTGCGAGTCGGAGCCCTTGAACCGCTCCGGGATCGCGAGCAGCGGAGCCTCCTGCGCGCACTTGTCCTCGGCCTTCCAGCAGCGGGTGCGGAAGCGGCAGCCGGAGGGCGGGTTGGCCGGGGAGGGGACGTCACCGGCCAGGATGATCCGCTCGCGGTGCTCGCGGGCCGCCGGGTCGGGGACCGGCACAGCCGACAGCAGCGCCTGGGTGTAGGGATGCGTCGGGTGCTCGTAGATCTGCTCGTCGGAGCCGATCTCGGCGATCTTGCCGAGGTACATCACGCCGACCCGGTCGGAGATGTGCCGGACGATCGACAGGTCGTGCGCGATGAAGAGGTAGGAGAGGTTGAACTCCTCCTGCAGTCGCTCCATCAGGTTGATGACCTGCGCCTGGACCGACACGTCCAGGGCCGACACCGGCTCGTCGCAGATGATGATCTCCGGGTTGAGCGCGAGACCGCGCGCGATGCCGATGCGCTGGCGCTGTCCGCCGGAGAACTGGTGCGGGTACCGGTTGATGTACTCCGGGTTGAGTCCGACGACGTCCAGCAGGTCCTGGACCTTGCGCCGCCGGTCGCCCTTCGGGGCCACCTCGGGGTGGATGTCGTACGGCTCGCCGATGATGTCGCCCACCGTCATCCGCGGGTTCAGCGAGGTGTACGGGTCCTGGAACACCATCTGGATGTTGCGCCGGACGGCCTTCAGGGCGCGCCCGGACAGCTTGGTGATGTCCTGGCCCTTGTAGAAGATCTCGCCGGCGGTGGCCTGCTCCAGGTTCATCAGGAGCTTGGCGACGGTCGACTTGCCGCAGCCCGACTCGCCGACGATGCCCAGGGTCTCGCCCTGGTGCAGGTCGAACGAGACGCCGTCGACGGCCTTGACCGCGCCGACCTGACGCTTGAACAGGATGCCCTGGGTCAGCGGGAAGTGCTTGACGAGGTTGCGCACCTGGAGGATGGGCTCACCGCGCTCGACGGGGGCGTCGAGCGCTGCGACGGCCTCCGTCTCCGACTGCACGTCGACGGCCTCCACTTCGGAGACGTTCGGTGTGGCGTCCTGGCGCTCGTCGTTCTTGCTGAGCTCAGCCATGGATCGTCTCCTTCCAGAAGTGGCATGCCGAACCTCGGCCGACCAGCTCGGCGCCGTCCGGCTCGGTCACCGGAAGCAGCGCCGGGACCTCCGTACGGCAGATGTCCTGTGCCTTGGGGCAGCGCGGGTTGAAGGCGCAGCCGGAGGGGATGTTCAGCAGGTTGGGCGGCAGACCCTTGATCGCGTACAGCTCCTGGCCCTTCTGGTCCAGGCGCGGGATCGAGTCCAGCAGACCGCGGGTGTACGGGTGCGCGGGCCGCTTGTACAGCTCGTGCACCGGCGCGGTCTCGACGATGCGGCCGGCGTACATGACCGCGATCTTGTCGGCCACGTCCGCGACCACGCCGAGGTCGTGGGTGATGAGGATCAGACCCATCTGGTACTCGCGCTGCAACTCCGCGAGCAGGTCCATGACCTGGGCCTGGACCGTCACGTCGAGCGCGGTGGTCGGCTCGTCGGCGATGATCAGGTCCGGTTCCATCGCCAGCGCCATGGCGATCATGATGCGCTGGCGCATGCCGCCGGAGAACTGGTGCGGGTAGTCGCCGACGCGCTGACGCGCGGCGGGTATGCGCACCCGGTCCATCAGCTCGATGGCCTTGGCCTTGGCGTCCTTGCGGGACATGCCCTGGTGGGCGCGGAACATCTCGCCCAGCTGGAAGCCCACGGACAGCACGGGGTTGAGGGACGACAGCGCGTCCTGGAAGATCATCGCCATCTTGGCGCCGCGCAGCTTGCGCCGCTCGCTCTCCGGCAGGCTCAGGATGTCCTGGCCCTGGAAGAAGATCTCGCCCTTGCTGATCCGCCCGGGAGGGCTGTCCAGGATGCCCATGACGGCCTGCGCCGTGACGGACTTGCCGGAGCCCGACTCGCCCAGCACGGCGAGCGTCTCGCCCGCGTTGACGCTGTAGTTGACGCCGTTGACCGCCTTGGTCACGGAGTCACGGACCTTGAACTCCACGTGCAGGTCGCGGACTTCGAGAAGAGGCGCGGACCCGTCCGGTCCGGCGTTCGAGGGAGCCTGCTCCAGGCTGGTCATGCCATCACCTTCGTCTTGCTTGCTCAAGGGGGTTCGACTCATGGCTGCGGATCACCGGAGCTTCGGGTCGAGCGCGTCGCGAAGGCCGTTGCCCAGCAGGATGAAGCCCAGCGCGGTGATGACGATCGCGATGCTGGGGTAGGTCCACATGAAGTCCTTGACTCCCATGAACCCGCGGCCGGCCGCGATCATGTTGCCCCACTCCGCGACCTCGGGGTCGACGCCGACGCCCAGGTAGGACAGCGACGCCTCGGCCACGATCGCGATGCCGACGTTGCTGGTGCCGTACACCAGCACCGAGGTCAGCGAGTTGGGCAGGATGTGCTTGCGGATGATCCGGCCCTGGCTCGCGCCGAGCGCCTTCGCCGCGTGCACGTAGTCCATCTCGCGCACCGACAGGATCTGACTGCGCAGCAGCCGGGCGAACGTCGCCCAGGAGAAGATGCCCAGCGACAGGACCACCGGCATCACGCCGCGGCCCATGAGCAGGATGATGACGATGGCGCCGATCAGCAGCGGGAAGGCGAAGAAGATGTCCGCCACGCGCATGATCACGGTGTCCAGCCAGCGGCCGTAGTAGCCGGCCAGCGCGCCGAAGAGGATGCCGAGGGTCATCGCGACGAGGATCGAGGCGAGACCGACGATCATGGCGATGCGGCTGCCGTAGATGAGGCGGGAGAGCTGGTCGCGGCCGAGCGAGTCGGTGCCGAGCCAGTGTCCCGCGCCCGGGGGCTGCAGGGTCGCGTTCAGGTCCTGCTCGAGGGGGTCGTGCGGCGCGAGCAGGGGCGCGAATATCGCGGCGAGGATCAGTACGACGATGATGGCCAGGCCGAGCACGGCGAGCTTGTTCTGCACGAAGCGGTGCCGGATGTCGGACCACTGGCTGACCCTGACGACGCTGGGTTCGGCGTCCTTGGAGGCCGAGACGGGGTCGGCCGTCTTCGGCTCGCCCGCGCCTGTGGCGAGTTCGGTCATGGTGTGACTCCTAGATGGGGGCGGCCCTACGGGTCAGGCCAGTCGGATACGCGGGTCCAGAGCGGCGTACAGCAGGTCGACGACCAGGTTCAGCACGACGAAGACCGCCACGCTGATGGTCACCACGCCCACGATGACGGGGTTGTTGTTCTGCTGGATCGCCTGGATCAGCGCGAGACCGATGCCGTTCCAGTTGAAGATCGTCTCGGTGATGATCGCTCCGCCGAGGAGACCACCGAAGGAGATGCCCAGATAGGTGATCACGGGGATGACCGAGTTGCGCAGGATGTGCCGCGAGAGCACCGTGCGCCGCGGAAGGCCCTTGGCCACGGCCGTCTTGACGTAGTCGGCGCCAAGGACTTCGAGCATCGTGCTGCGGGCCAGCTGGGCGACGAGTGCCGCGTCGATGATCGCGAGCGTCACGGCCGGCAGGACGAGCGAGTTGAAGCTGTCGTCGGCGATCAGCGGGAACCAGCCCAGCTCGATGACGAAGACGCGCTGCATGATCATGCCGAGCACGATGGAGGGGACGCCGATCGCCAGCGTCGTGATGAAGGTCGCCGACACGTCCCAGATCGAGTATCTGCGCATCGCCGCCAGCACACCGACCGAGATGCCGATGAGGATGTCGAGCACGATCGCCGCGATCGCCAGCTTGGCCGTGTTGGCCAGCTTCGGACCGAGGATCTCGGAGACCGGCCGGCCCTGCGTGTAGTCCTCGCCGAGGTCTCCCTGGACGAGCTTGCCCACGTAGTTGCCGTACTGCACGATCAGCGGGTCGTCGAGTCCGTACTGCTTGTGCAGCTGCGCGATCACCGCGGGGTCGCGTGCCTTGTCGCTGCCCGCGATCTGCCCGACCGGGTCACCCGGGAGCACGAACAGGCAGGCGAACAGGATCATCGTCGCTCCGAGCACGACGACGACCAACTGGCCCAGCCTGCGGACCACATACCTTCCCATGACTTGCCTCTCTGCCTCGCTGCCGCTTCCTGGCAGCTCCCTCCCCCCAGGTTGGTGGGGCGGTAGGGGTAAGGGGCGGGAGAGTGGATCACACCGCTCCCGACGGTCGTCGAGGGCCGTGGCATCCGAGAGTGCGTCTCGGTTCCCACGGCCCCCGTCTCCAGACGCCGCGTCACGCGGCGCCCGGTTACTTCAGGCTGATCTCAGCGAGGTTCGGGTCCTCGTGGAAGTCCATCTTGATGTCGGCGAACTTCTTGGTGTTGGCGAGACGCAGCTGGGTGCGGTTCCACAGCGGGATCAGGGCCATGTCGTCCATGGCGATCTTCTCCGCCTGCTTGTACAGGTCGTTGCGGCCGGCCTCGCTCTCGGTGGCGCGGGCCTTGGCGAGCAGGGCGTCGAACGCCTTGTTGCTGTAGCGGCCGCGGTTGTCACCGGTGACCTTGCCCGACGCGTCCTTGTTGATGGACGCGGTGTCGAGCAGCGGGAAGAGGAAGTTGTCCGGCGTCGGGTAGTCCGCGCCCCACGCGAAGCGGTACAGGCCCGTCGCGCCCGGCTTCTGCTGGTCGGCGAGCAGCTCGGCGAACGGCTTGCCGGTGGTCTTCACCTTCAGGCCGAGGACCTTCTCCAGCTGCTGCTTGACGGCCTGGATCCACTCCTCGTGGCCCGCGCCCGTGTTGTAGCCCAGGTCGATGGTGGTGCCGGGGGTGAGACCGGCCTCCTTCGCGAGCTGCTTGGCCTTGGCCGGGTCCTGCTTGATGCAGGACTGGCACAGGTCCTTCTGGTACACGCTGGCGAAGGCGGGCGGCAGGATCGTCGTCGACTTGGTCTGCATGCCCTGGAAGACGCCCTTGATGATGGCGTCCCGGTCGATCGCGTACGAGACGGCCTCGCGGGCCTTCGGGTCCTTCATCGGACCGCTCTCGGTGATCGGGAGAAGGTAGTTCATCCCGTTCGTGTTCTCGTCGATCCACTCACCCTGCGGGTCGTACTTGGCCTTGGCGGCCGGCAGCTGCGGGGTGGGCATACGGGCCCAGTCGAAGGTGCCCGCCTCGAAGCCCTGGTACTCCAGCGTGACGCCGTTGTTGGAGTTGAGGATCGAGATCTTGACCTCGTCGAGCTTGGCCTTGGTCAGACCGTAGCTGTCGTTGCGGACGAGCGTGATCGACGTGTTGTGCTGCCAGGAGCCCTGCATCTTGAAGGGGCCGTTGCCGATCGGCGCCTCGTTGTACGTCTTGTTCTTCGCGTCGCCCGCGACCTTCGGGACGGGGCTGAAGACCGTGTGCGTGGTCTTGACGTAGAACTCGAAGTCCGGGGCGGAGAGCTTCACCTGGAGGGTGTTGGCGTCCGGGGCGCTGAGGCCGGACATGGTGGTCGCCTTGCCCGCCTGGACGTCGTCGAAGCCCGCGATGCCGGCCAGGTGGTAGGCGACGTCGGAAGCCGCCGTCTTCTGCACCACACGGTTCCAGCCGCGGATGAACGACTCGGCGTCCACCGCTTCGCCGTTGGTGAACTTGGTGCCCGGCTTGATCTTGAAGGTCCAGGTCTTGCCGTCCGCGCTGACCTCCTTGGAGGTGGCCAGGGCCGGGATGACCTTGCCGTCGGCGGTCGGCTCGTACAGCCCCGTGAAGAGGTTGTCCGTGACCAGGATGCCCTCGGACTCCTGGGCGTTGTACGGGTCGATGGCGACCGGCTCCGTGATGCCCAGCCGGAAGGTGCCGCCGGCCTTGCCCGAGCCCTTGCCGCTGTTGCTGCTGTCGTCGTCACTGCCACCACAGGCAGTCGCGGCAAGAGCAATGACGATAGCCCCCGCCACCCACTTGGCGCTTCTGGCACCACGCATGGGGTTTCCTCCTCGTGAGTCCTGTTTTTCACCGCAATAGGGAGCACGCAGCACTCACCCGGTCGACGAGGACGGAGAAGGTGGAGTACCCCCGCAGGCTCGTGAGTCGCCGCCCCCTGCAGCGCATGACCCGTCAACCCCGAGCTCTACGCGCCTAACTATCTGGCATGGAATCTGACCGAACCACACCCACGAGGTCTCGGTTCGATCACACCTGGCGTGTACTTCTTCCAAAATCCGGACAAACAGTTAGCAGAAAGATCCCTGCGAAACGGACTTGTTACACATCTATCGGGGAACAGTGTCCGCATTCCGGACGCCACAGGAGGAAAATCACTTGCGCCCGCATCCCCGGGCGTACAGCCGGCTCGGCGGGCCCCTCGCGGGGCGTCCGGCGGCTCACGGAGGCGCGCCGACGCGGCGCGGACTCTCCGTTCACACAGCAGGCTAGTAGGGAAAGTCGCTCGAAGCGGACTCCGGGCACAGAACGAAGGGTTTTCCCTACGTGTTCCTTAACACCGGCCGAACAGCCGCCGCCGCGGGTGCTGCCCGCCCGGCCGGCGGCGGCCGGCGGGCCCGGCGACCGGGCCGGGCGCGCACGGAGCCCGGGCGCCCCCGTGAGGGGGAACCCGGGCTGCGGAAGGTGCCGGAGCGGTGAACTGCCCGCGGATCAGCCGTGCTTGGCGGCCGGTCAGCCGTGCTTGGCGCGGCTCGCGGTGCGGGCGCGGTCACGCTGGTCGAGCACGACCTTGCGGATGCGAACCGCCTCCGGGGTCACCTCGACGCACTCGTCGTCGCGGCAGAACTCCAGCGACTGCTCGAGCGACAGCTTGCGCGGCGGCACGATCGCCTCGAAGGAGTCGGCCGAGGACGACCGCATGTTCGTGAGCTTCTTCTCCTTGGTGATGTTCACGTCCATGTCGTCGGAGCGCGAGTTCTCGCCGACGATCATGCCCTCGTACACCTCGGTGCCGGGGTCGGTGAACAGCACACCGCGCTCCTGGAGGTTCGTCATCGCGAACGCGGTGACGGCGCCTGCGCGGTCGGCGACCAGCGAGCCGTTGTTACGGGTCGTCAGCGTGCCGAACCACGGCTCGTGGCCCTCGTGGATGGAGTGCGCGATGCCCGTGCCGCGCGTACCGGTCAGGAACTCGGTACGGAAGCCGATGAGACCGCGGGAGGGGACGACGAACTCCATGCGGACCCAGCCCGAACCGTGGTTGGACATGTTGTCCATCCGGCCCTTGCGGACGCCCATGAGCTGCGTGACGGCGCCCATGTGCTCCTCGGGCACGTCGATCGTCATGCGCTCGACGGGCTCGTACACCTTGCCGTCGACGTCCTTGGTGACGACCTGCGGCTTGCCGATGGTCAGCTCGAAGCCCTCACGGCGCATCTGCTCGACCAGGATGGCCAGCGCCAGCTCGCCGCGGCCCTGCACCTCCCAGGCGTCCGGGCGCTCGGTGTCCAGGACACGGAGGCTGACGTTGCCGACCAGCTCGCGGTCCAGACGGTCCTTGACCTGACGGGCGGTGACCTTGCGGTCCTTGACCGCGGCCTTGTTGTCGGCGCCCTTGCCGGTGCCGCCACGGCCGACCAGCGGCGAGGTGTTGGTGCCGATGGTCATCGAGATGGCCGGCTCGTCGACCGTGATGAGCGGCAGCGCGATCGGGTTCTCGGGGTCGGCCAGGGTCTCGCCGATCATGATGTCCGCGATGCCCGCGACGGCGCAGATGTCACCGGGGCCCGCCACCTCGGCGGGCTTGCGGGTGAGCGCCTCGGTCATCAGCAGCTCGGTGATGCGCACGTTGGACATCGAGCCGTCACGCTTGATCCACGTGACGGTCTGGCCCTTGCGCAGCTCGCCCTGCTCGACGCGGAGCAGCGCGATACGGCCGAGGAAGTTGTCGGCGTCCAGGTTGGTGACGTGCGCCTGGAGCGGGGCCTCCTCGTCGTACTCGGGGGCCGGGACGTGCGACAGGATCGTGGAGAAGAAGGGCTCCAGGTTGTCGCTGTCCTTCGGGACCGTGCCGTCCTCCGGCTTGGTCAGCGAGGCGACGCCGTCCCGCGCGCAGGCGTAGACGATCGGGAACTCGATCTGCTCCTCGTCCGCGTCCAGGTCCAGGAAGAGGTCGTAGGTCTCGTTGACGACCTCGTCGATCCGGGAGTCGGGGCGGTCGGTCTTGTTGATGCACAGGATGACCGGCAGGCGCTGCTGGAGCGCCTTGCGCAGCACGAAGCGGGTCTGGGGCAGCGGACCCTCGGAGGCGTCCACCAGCAGCACGACGGCGTCCACCATCGACAGGCCGCGCTCGACCTCACCGCCGAAGTCGGCGTGGCCGGGGGTGTCGATGATGTTGATGGTGACGACGTCCCCCCCGTCCTTGGGGTGGTACTTCACCGCCGTGTTCTTGGCGAGGATCGTGATGCCCTTCTCACGCTCCAGGTCGTTCGAGTCCATCATGCGGTCGTCGAGCGACTCGGCGGCGTGCGCGGCGAAGGCGCCCGCCTGCTTGAGCATGGCGTCGACCAGAGTCGTCTTGCCGTGGTCGACGTGGGCGACGATGGCTACGTTGCGAATGTCGTGGCGCGTGGCCATAAAGCGGCGTTCTCCCGGAGTGTGAGGGCGACCCTGCTGCGTACGTCTGTGTTACGCGGGCCCTGCCGGGCTTGACACGCCACGGCCTCACCCCATGGTACGTGGCCCTGCGGGGGAAGGCCTCCGCAGGGCCGCCGGGGTCACCGGCCGCTCACGTCCCGATCACTTGCGGGAGGCGCTCGCGGAGGGGCTTGCGGCCTGGCCGGAGGGGGTCTTCGCGCTCTTCTCGAGGAAGCCCATGTCCTCGTAGACGGGGGTCTGGAATCCGAAGGCGCCCACGTTCACCACGTTCTTGCGCACCGCCGTGAGCTGGGGACGCTGGTAGAGAGGAATCGATCCCGCAGCAGCCCAGATCCGTGAGTCCGCCTTGCGGAGCAGGGACCGGCTCCGGCCCTCGTCCAATGTCGCGAGCGCCTGGTCGAAGAGCTGGTCGACCTGGTCGGTGCCGACCCGCGTGTAGTTCTGCTCGACGCTCAGCGAACCGTCGGCGGCCGGCTGCGGCTTGGCGTAGATCGGCCGGGCGTCGGTGGCGGGGAAGGCGGACGCCGGCCAGGAGTAGAGGGCGAGGTCGTACTGGCCGGACGCGATGTGGTCCTTGAAGTAGCTCTCGTCCGAGACCTTGGTGATCTCCGTGCGGATGCCGACCTTCGCCAGCATCTTCGTGATCCGCACGGCGACCGTCTCCAGGGACTCCGATCCCGGCCCGGACGGCAGCACGAACCGCAGGCTGAGCGCCTTGCCGTCCTTGGCCAGCGCCTTGCCCGCGGCGCCGGCCGGGGCGGCGGAGCCCTTCGGAGCGGCGGTGCCCGTCGGCTCACCGGAGCCCTTCGGGGCGGCGGTGCCCTTCGGGGCGTAGGCGCCGGGGAGGCCGCCCGGGCGCGCCTGCCGGTACTGCGCGCCGTCCTGGGCGAGCCGGTGACCGCCGTCCGCGCCCCTGGCGCTGTTCCTCGCGTTCTCGCTGCCCGCCGCGCGGGTCGTCGCACCGCGGCCGGTCCCGGCGGGCGCCTTGTCGTCCTCGCCGACGACGTAGGCGCTGTCGTCGTCCTCGGAGGCTGCGCCGGCCTTCTTTTCCGCGGCGTCGGCCTTCTTCCCCGTGGCGCCGGCCGCCTTCTCGCCCTGCTCCTCGACCGGGCCGCCGAGCACCCAGCCTGCGTCCGCGAGCAGGGCCCGCGCCTCCTCGGCGTCCTGGTCGCCGAGCGCTCCGCTGTTGTCGGCGTAGACGTCCTGTCCGGCGAGGGCGAGGTGACTGCCGACGGGCTCCGCGGGCAGCCCCAGCGGCTTCAGCACGAGCTTGGCCAGTTCCCCGCGGTCCAGGGCCCGGGCCACGGCCCGCCGCACCCGCTCGTCCGCGAGCGGCCCGGTCTCGCCGTTCAGGGCCAGCTGCGTGTAGGCGGGCTCGAGCGATCTGCGCACCTCCACGTCACGCAGAGCCTTCTGCTGACGCACGAACGCCGCGACCGTCTTGCGCAGGTCGGCGAGGGCCTTCGTGTCCTCCTCGGTCGACTCCTTGCTCTTGCTCTTGCCCTTGCCCTTGTTCTTGCCCTCGTCCGCGTCCTCGTCCGTGCTCTCGTCCTTGGCCTTGCTCTTGTCCGCGTCCTTGGCCTTGCTCTCGGTCTTGGCCTTGCTCTCGGTCTTGGCCTCGCTTTCCGCCTCGGCCATGTCGTCGGTCAGGCCGTGGGCGCGGGCCCACGCCCGCAGGGCCTCCTCGGCGGCCCGCCCGGAGCCGGTGTCCGCCGGCGGTCCGGCCGCGCCGCCCGCCGCGCCGTCGACGCGCTGCGCGGTGGCCGGGTCCACCTCTGCCACGTCGATCTTCCCGGCGGCCAGCGCGGAGGCGCGTTCGTCGCGTTCGACGGCCGTCAGGGTGATCCCGGAGAGCTTGGCCGGTCTGCCCCACCAGCGCGGGTTGCGGGCGAGGCGGACCTCGTGGCTCTTGGTGTCGACCTTCTGGACCAGGAAGGGACCGGCGGTCACCTTGAGCTTGCGCCGCGCCCCGTCGTTGAACGCGTCGGGCGTGCCCATGACGTCCTTCGGGTACAGCGGGGAGAAGAGCGAGCGCCAGTCGGCGTAGGGGCGGCTGAAGGTGACCTTGACCTCCAGGTCGTCGGCCCCGCGCTCGATCTTCTCGATGCGCTCGTAGCCGGCGTTGCGGGCGGTCCAGTAGGCGCTGTCCTTCCCGGACAGCGCGCGCCACTGGGCGGCGAAGTCGGCCGCGCCGATCTCCCGGCCGTCGCTCCACACGGCCTGCTGGCTGAGCTTGTACAGGACGACCTGCTTGGGCTCGGTGTCGACGACCTTCGCGGACTCCAGGTAGTCCGCGTCGCGCTGCGGCCGGCCCTGCGCGTCGATGCGGAACATCGACGGCAGCACGGCCTGCGCGACCCGGGTCGTGGCGGCGTCGGCGTCGGCCTGGAAGGTGTTGAGGGTCTCGGGCGTCGCGTCCACGGCCCAGCGCAGCGTCCCGCCGTCGGCGACCTGGGCGCGCGCGGTCCGGCCGATGTCCTGGCGGGCCAGCGGGCGGCCCGCCTCGTCGGTGGACCCGCAGCCGGTCAGCAGGGGCGCCGCGAGCACGCCCGCGGACAGGAAGGCGACCGAGCGCATGACCGAGCGCAGTCCGACGCTGTCGTAGGACTTCGACATCTCTGGTACCTCCGGGGAGCCGCTGGCAGTGCGTTCTGATCACATTTGGCGGTATTTTTGAGTTGATCAGATCTACGGCCCACTGAAGAGGAAAGGGTTCGCCTGCCGGGAGCGACACGGCGGCGGGGCCCCGCAACCCCACTCGTGCGGAGCAACGCAACCCCTCCGCACTCCCTCCGCACCCCTCCGTATCCGCCAATCACTGCACACGCCTTCACATCCACCGTTGTGACGCGCAACACTCGCAGGCGCATGAACGTTGCCGTCCCGGGCCCTGCCCACGGAAGCGAGGTCATGTCATGTCCGTGCACGACGACCTGACAACCGTCCAGCGTTGCCTCGACGACCTCTCCCGGTCCGTCGGCCGCCTGGAACAGCAGATCGGCAGCGGCGGCCTGGAGATGCGCCGCGTCCGCACCGACGCGGACCACCTGCGGGAGAGCGTCGCGCTGCTGCGCGAGGCCGCCGCCCATCCCGGCGCCCCGCGCAAGCCCGAACTGCTCACCATCCCCGACACCCCCTACGACGACTCCCTGTGGATCGACACGGACGACGAGGGACTCGGCGCCCGGGACCGACACGCCCCCTGACCCGAGCCTCCCGACCGAGCCTCCCGACCCGAACCGGAGTCCTGCGTTGGCCACTGGTACGGAACCCGCCCCCACCGACCCCCATCCCCCGAGCGGCGTACGCGGCGCAGGCCGCGCCGCGATCGCCGCGCCCCATCTGCGGACCGACCGCTGGTGGCTGGCCCCCGCCGCCACCGCCGCCGGTCTGCTGGCGTTCGTCGTCTACTCGACCTGGCGGGCCTTCGCGAACGCCGACTACTACGCGGCCCCCTACGTCTCGCCGTTCTACTCCCCCTGCCTGGCGGAGAACTGCGACGCCATGCGGCACGGCCCCAACGCGGAGCTGTTCGGCGCCTGGTGGGGGATCTCCCCCGCGATCATCATCCTGATCTTCCCGCTCGGCTTCCGGCTGACCTGCTACTACTACCGCAAGGCCTACTACCGGGGCTTCTGGGCCTCGCCCCCGGCCTGCGCGGTGGCCGAGCCGCACAGGAAGTACACCGGTGAGACCCGCTTCCCGCTGATCCTGCAGAACATCCACCGGTACTTCTTCTACGCCGCGATCGTCGTCGCCGGGATCCTCACCTACGACACCGTGCTGGCCTTCCGCGACGAGCACTACGCGTGGGGGCACATGGGGCTCGGCACCCTCGTCTTCCTGCTGAACATCGGGCTGATCTGGGCGTACACGATCTCCTGCCACTCCTGCCGGCACATCGTCGGCGGCAAGCTGAAGCACTTCTCCAGGCACCCCGTGCGCTACCGGGCGTGGCAGTTCGTCGGCAGGCTCAACGCCCGTCACATGCAACTGGCCTGGGCGTCGCTGGTGAGCGTGGCGCTCGCCGACTTCTACGTCTATCTCGTCGCGTCCGGTGTCTTCGACGATCCGAGGTTTTTCTAGATGCTGCCGAACCTGATGAGTGGGGCCTGCTGATGTCCGTGGTCGACCGCCAGGAGTGGGACGTCGTCGTGGTCGGCGCGGGAGGCGCCGGACTGCGGGCCGCCATCGAGGCCCGTGAACGCGGCGCCCGCACCGCCGTCATCTGCAAGTCGCTGTTCGGCAAGGCGCACACCGTCATGGCCGAGGGCGGCATCGCGGCGGCGATGGCCAACGCCAACGAGCACGACAACTGGCAGGTCCACTTCCGCGACACCCTGCGCGGCGGCAAGTTCCTCAACCAGTGGCGGATGGCCGAGCTGCACGCCCAGGAGGCCCCGGACCGGGTCTGGGAGCTGGAGACCTGGGGCGCCCTCTTCGACCGCACGAAGGACGGCCGGATCTCCCAGCGCAACTTCGGCGGCCACGAGTACCCGCGCCTCGCGCACGTCGGCGACCGGACGGGCCTGGAGCTGATCCGCACCCTCCAGCAGAAGATCGTCTCGCTCCAGCAGGAGGACCACAGGGAGACCGGCGACTACGAGTCGCGGCTGAAGGTCTTCCAGGAGTGCACGGTCACCCGGATCCTGAAGGACGGATCGAGGGTCAGCGGCGTCTTCGCCTACGAGCGCGAGACCGGCCGCTTCTTCGTCCTTCAGGCGCCCGCCGTGGTCATCGCGACCGGCGGCATCGGCAAGTCCTTCAAGGTGACGTCCAACTCGTGGGAGTACACCGGCGACGGCCACGCGCTGGCCCTGCTCGCCGGGGCGCCCCTGCTCAACATGGAGTTCGTGCAGTTCCACCCGACGGGCATGGTCTGGCCGCCGTCGGTGAAGGGCATCCTCGTCACCGAGTCGGTGCGCGGCGACGGCGGGGTGCTGCGCAACTCCGAGGGCAAGCGGTTCATGTTCGACTACGTCCCCGACGTCTTCAAGGAGAAGTACGCCGAGTCCGAGGAGGAGGGCGACCGCTGGTACGAGGACCCGGACCACAACCGGCGTCCGCCCGAGCTGCTCCCCCGTGACGAGGTGGCCCGCGCCATCAACTCCGAGGTGAAGGCGGGCCGCGGCTCCCCGCACGGCGGGGTCTTCCTGGACGTGTCGACGCGGATGCCTGCCGAGGTCATCAAGCGCCGGCTGCCCTCGATGTACCACCAGTTCAAGGAACTCGCCGACGTCGACATCACCGCCGAGGCCATGGAGGTCGGGCCGACCTGCCACTACGTGATGGGCGGCATCGCGGTCGACTCCGACACGGCCGCCGCACGGGGCGTGCCGGGACTGTACGCGTCCGGCGAGGTGGCCGGCGGCATGCACGGCTCCAACCGGCTCGGCGGCAACTCCCTCTCCGACCTGCTGGTGTTCGGCCGGCGGGCGGGCCTGCACGCCGCCGAGTACGCGGCGGCGACGGCGTACGAGCGCCCGCCGGTGGACGACGCGCAGGTGGACGCGGCGGCCGCCGAGGCGCTGCGCCCCTTCTCCGCCGAGACGGCCGACGAGGGGCCCGCGAGCGGCCCCGCGGAGAACCCGTACACCCTCCATCAGGAACTCCAGCAGACCATGAACGACCTGGTGGGCATCATCCGCCGGCAGGCCGAGATGGAGGAGGCCCTGAACCGGCTGGCGCAGCTGCGGGTCCGGGCCCGGCGGGCCGGCGTCGAGGGCCACCGCCAGTTCAACCCGGGCTGGCACCTGGCGCTCGACCTGCGGAACATGCTGCTGGTCAGCGAGTGCGTGGCGCGGGCGGCCCTGGAGCGCACCGAGTCGCGCGGCGGCCACACCCGCGAGGACTGTCCGGCGATGGAGCGGACGTGGCGCAACGTCAACCTGATCTGCCGGCTCGCCGATCCCACCGGGGACCCGGCGTCCGACGACCCGCAGCGCGGCCGGATCCAGCTCGTCCGCGAGACGACCGAACCGGTCCGCCCCGACCTGCTCGCCCTCTTCGAGAAGGAGGAGCTGGTCAAGTACCTCACCGAAGAGGAGCTGTGCGAATGAGCGGCTACGAGGCACGGTTCCGGGTCTGGCGCGGCGACACGGAGGGCGGCGGTCTGGAGGACTTCGCGGTCGACGTCAACGACGGCGAGGTGGTGCTGGACATCATCCACCGGCTGCAGGCCACCCAGGCGCCCGACCTCGCGGTGCGCTGGAACTGCAAGGCGGGCAAGTGCGGTTCCTGCTCCGCGGAGATCAACGGGCGGCCCCGGCTGATGTGCATGACGCGCATGTCGGTGTTCACCCCGGACGAGACGATCACCGTGACCCCGCTGCGGGCCTTCCCGGTGATCCGCGACCTGGTCACGGACGTCGGGTTCAACTACCGCAAGGCAAGGGAGGTCCCGGCGTTCGTGCCGCCCGAAGGGGTCGGGCCGGGCGAGTACCGGATGTTCCAGGAGGACGTGGACCGTTCGCAGGAGTTCCGCAAGTGCATCGAGTGCTTCCTGTGCCAGGACACCTGCCATGTGGTGCGCGACCACGAGGAGAACAAGGCGGCGTTCGCCGGCCCCCGCTTCCTCATGCGGGTCGCCGAGCTGGACATGCACCCGCTGGACGGGGCCGAGGCGAGCGGCCTGGACCGCAAACGCACGGCCCAGGACGAGCACGGCCTCGGCTACTGCAACATCACCAAGTGCTGCACGGAGGTCTGCCCCGAAGGCATCAAGATCACGGACAACGCGCTGATCCCGCTGAAGGAACGCGCCGTCGACCGCAAGTACGACCCGCTGGTGTGGCTGGGCTCGAAGATCAGGAGACGGTCGTCGTAGACGCCGGGGGCAGCCGGGGGGTGCGGCCGGGGCGGCGGGCGAGCATCTGCACCCCGAGCCCGGCGAAGTTGACGGCCATTCCGGCGATCGGGATGTAGAAGTTCACCGCCGGCCGGTCGGTGGCCAGCGGGCCCAGGCACATGAACAGGCCGAGGCCCACGGCGCTCATGAGGGCGCCGGTCCCCCACAGTCTCGGCCGCAGCACCCGCGCGCGGCCCCGCGGCGGCACCCACTCCCGGGTGACTGCCGCGACGCCCATCGCTCCCATGATCGTCACGCAGACGACGCCGAAACCCACCAGAGCCCAGTACATGAGGTCATGATCCCAGCGCCCCCTGCCTTCACCAGGGGGCGACGGGTAAAAAGCCCGTCCGTCTACCGGACCCAACCGTCCTGGTACGACGTCCAGTCGGTCTCCGTCGCCGCGAAGTCCACGTACGCCGCGACGCCGAAGTTCTCGCGGTCGGCGTCGGTGCGGGACAGGCCCAGCCGGACGCCCCGGACGGCGGCGGCGACCGTCTCCGCGTGCGCCCAGTGGCCGAAGCGGTTCTCCCGGTAGAAGGGCAGGCCCATCAGCAGGTCGGTGGAGCGCGGAGTGACCTCCAGGGCGAGGGACGTCTGCTGGGCGACGTAACCGCCGTACGTGCTCTGCAGCGGCTGCATGGTGTCGTACGACATCACGGCGATCTGGTCGACGCGGCGGGCGACCTGGCCGAAGAACTTCTGCGACCACCACTTGGGGTGCCCGGTGGTCGTGCCCCAGAAGGAGTGGAATCCGGGCACCGGGTCGATCTGGTGGGCGGCGACGGACAGCTGGGCGTGGTGCTCCCGGGTGACGGCGCGCAGGGAGTCGAGCAGGGCGAGGTAGTCGGCGTCGTCGGAGTGGAGGGGTTCGAGGTCGAAGTGGGCGCCCTCGAAACCGGCCGCGAGGATCTCGCGGGTGGACCGCACGACGGCGGCGCGGGTCTCCGGCCGCTCCAGCCGCATGCCGTCCGGGGTCTCCGTGGCGAGCACGTCGCCGAGCCAGGCCTGGACGCGCAGCTTCGGCGCCTCCCGGTGCACGGCGGCTATGAACCACCGCGCGTTCGCGTAGGCGGACTTCGGCAGCGTGCCGTCGTGCTCCAGCGGCCCGGCGTGCACATAGAGGTCCCGCATGCCGGTGTCGGCGAGGCGGCGGGTCAGGGTCTCGACGTCGGCCTCGGTCTTGCGGCCGTCCACCCAGGCGTGGCCCAGCCAGATGGCGTCCTTGCCGCGGGTGTACGTGCCGTCGCCCGGGTCGCCCAGGTAGTTCACGCGCAGTGCGGCCTCGGCGACGAGGATCGGCGTCAGGAGCAGCAGGACGAGGACGAGGGCGGCGCGGCGGACCCGGCGCAGCCGACGTGGGCGCGGCCCGCGGCCGTCGGCGCCGCCCTCCGCGTCGGACGCGGCGTCCGACGCGGGCGGCGGCTCGGGCGGGGCGTCACCGCGCTCGGCGGCGGGGGGTGCGGGGGCCGCGCGCGCGGGGGCTGCGGCCGGGGCCGGGTCGGCGGTCTCCGCGGCGGGGGACACGGGTGCGGCGGCTGCAGCGTCCGTATCCGTATCCGTATCCGTATCTGTGCCCGTGCCCGTGCCCGTGCCCTTGGCCTTGTCGGCGGTGGGGGCAGGACCGGGCCGTTGCCTGGGCGTCGGTTCGGCCTGCAGGGCCCTGCTCTCCGTCGGCTCCGGCTCCGGTCTCGGCTCCGGTGTCGGCTCCGACTCCGGGCTCAGCTGCACTGGCGGCTGCTGCACTTGCGATTGCGACTCCGTGCGTTCCGGCGATCGGTCCATCCCGGTCGTCCCTCCCGTGTCGTTGCGCCCCACCGCCCCCGCCCCGGGTGTATCCCGCTCGCGTGACCGGATACACGGCCATACGCTCCCAAATGTGACCTCTTCCCTGCCTCGAGGCCGGCCGCGGCGTCCCGGGCCGCACATATCCGTGCGGGTGGCGCACGCCCTGCTGGGCTGTGCGATCGGGCTCGTGTGGCTGGTGTTGCCAGGGATGACGTCCCGCGACGACGCTCCGGTTGCGATCAAGGAGCCGGCGTCCGCTCCGAGCTCCGTCGCGGCCGCCGTGGAGGAAGAGGACGAGACGTCCGCCGCCGACCTGGTGCTGCCGCTCGTGGCGGTCGCCGCGGTCGGCGCGCTCGCCGGATACGGGTATGTGCGCCGGGTCCGTCGGGCCCGCAGCCGGACCACCCCCGGCGGGTCGGCCGACGGCCCCCCGCCGCCGCGATCCGCGATCCGGCCCCTCGCCGCCCTCGACGAGCGCGCCTGCGCCGCGCTGGTCGAGGCCGACGACCGCATCCGTGCGACCCGCATCGAACTCGACTACGTCGACGCCCTGTTCGGCGGTCAGACCGTGGCGCCCCTGCGCCGGACCGTCGAGGAGGCCGGCGCCGAACTCGCCGCGGCGTTCCGGATGCGCCGGCGGTACGACGAGGGCACGCCGGCCGAGGAGGCCCCACGAACGCACGCGCTCGCGGGGATCGTCGGACGGTGCGAGGAGACGACACGGCGACTGGACTCGGTGGCCGACGCCCTGGGGCGGCTGCGCGGCCCGGACGGCGGGCCGGACGCGGCCCTGGGCGTCGCCGAGGGCCGGTTCCGGGAGCTGACGGGGCTCGTGGCGGCCTCGGAGACCGTCCTCGCGGACCTGCGGACGCGGTACGCGCCCACCGCCACCGCCTCCGTCGTCGGGAACGTCGAACAGGCCAAGGACCGGCTGCTGTTCGCCACCGTCCGACTGAACGAGGCCCGTCAGTCCGCCGATTCGGGACGCGCCGGGACGGCGGCGGCGCATCTGCGGGCCGCCGAGGCCGCGGTCGCCCAGGCCGCGGTCCTGCTCGGCGGGGTCGACCGGCTCGCCGCGCTGCTGAAGGCGGCCGAGCAGACGGCGCCTGCCGCCCTGACCGGTGCGGAGGCGGAGCTGTCCGCGGCCCGGGCAGACGAGGCGGCGGCCACGGCTCCCGGCGCGCACGCCCAGTTGCGGCACGCGGACGCTGTCCTTGCCTCCGTGCGGCAGGAGCTGACGGCCGGCCGGCCCTGGGATCCGGTCGACGTGCTGCGCCGGATCGTGCGGGCCACGGAGCCGTTCGCCCCGGTGCGGGGCGGGGTGCTGCCGGCCGCCGCCCTGATCGCCGCCCGCGCCGCCACGGGCACGGCGGCGGACTTCGTCGAGACGCACCGCGGCGTGGTCGGCGCCGCCGCGCGCACCCGGCTGGCCGAAGCGGAACGTCTCCTCGCCGCGAACGATCCGGCCGACCGCCGCGCCGCCGACGACCTCGCCCTGGAGTCCTGGGAGCTGGCCGGGCAGGACGTGAGAACGCACGGCAATCCCGGCCCCGCACCGGAGGGGGCGACCGGTGAGAGCGGCGCGGCCGGCGCCGCGCTGGGCGGCATCGTCCCACCCGGACCCGCCCCCGACGGCACGCACACAGCCCCCGCCGCCCCACAGCCCGGCGACACCGACCCCCCGCCCGGCCTCGCCGACCCAAGCCCCGGCGGCACGTGACCACGCGGCGGCGACGCGAAACCCGGCTGGACGCAGGCCACGTCGGTCGGTCGTCCTGCCTCCCGTCCGTCCTGCCTGCCGTCCCTCGGGTGCCGTCCCTCGTGTCTGCCGTCCCTCGTGTCCGCCGTCCGTCGTGTCCGGGCGGGGGTCAGAACAGGCTCAGCAGGGCCTCCGCCGGGTCCGTCAGGCCCGTCTCGCCGTCCGGCAGCGGCAGTTCGAACCACACCGTCTTCCCGCGCGGTGTCCGGCGGGAGCCCCAGGCCGCCGCCAGCAAGCCGACGAGCTGGAGGCCGCGGCCGCCCTCGTCGGTGTCCCGGGCGCGGCGCCTGCGCGGCTGGACGAGGCCGGCGTCCCAGACCTCGCACACCAGGGTGCGGTCCAGCAGCAGCCGTAGCCTGATCTCTCCCTCGCCGTACCGCAGCGCGTTGGTGACGAGTTCGCTCACCAGCAGTTCCGTCGTGTCGACGAGGGGTTCGAGGCCCCAGGCGATCAGCCGGCCGCGGGCGTGCTCCCGGGCCCGGCCCACACTGCGCGGCTCACGGGGCAGGGTCCAGTCGCCGACCGAGTCGGCGGGCAGGCCCTGCACCCGGGCCATGAGCAGCGCGATGTCGTCCTCGCCGTGGTGCGAGTCGAGGGTGCTGAGGACGTGGTCGCAGACGTCCTCGAGGGGAGCGGAGGGATCGGTGAGAGCGCCGACGAACGCGTTGAGGCCCTCGTCCAGCGGATGGTCGCGGGATTCGACGAGGCCGTCCGTGTAGAGCGCCAGCAGCGCACCCTCGGGCAGTTCGACCTCGACCTCCTCGAAGGGCTCGCCGCCCACGCCGAGCGGCATGCCGGGCGGCACGTCGAGCATCAGCGCCGGCTCACCGGGCTCGACGAGGACCGGCGGGAGATGGCCCGCGTTGGCGAAGGTGCAGCGGCGGGTCACCGAGTCGTAGACCGCGTAGACGCAGGTCGCGAGGTACACCTCGGACAGGTCGGCCTCGCGGGGGCGGCGGGCGGCCCTGGTCGCCTGCTGGACGCCTCCGGGGGTGCCGAGACCGCGCGCGATCTCGTCCAGCGCGGAGAGCACCTCCGCCGGTTCGAGGTCCAGCAGGGCCAGCGTGCGGACGGCCGTGCGCAGTTCGCCCATCGCGACCGCCGCCCGCAGGCCGCGGCCCATCACGTCCCCCACCACCAACGCGGTGCGGTGACCGGGCAGTTCGATGACGTCGAACCAGTCGCCGCCGACCTCGCTGGGACGGCCGGTGGAGACGTTGCCGGGCAGGTAGCGACAGGCGATGTCCAGGCCGGACGCCACCGGGTCGCCGGGCGGGAGCAGCGACCGCTGCAGTATCAGCGCCCGTTCGTGCTCGCGCCGGTACAGCCGGGCGTTGTCGATGCAGACCGCCGCCCGCGCCGCGAGCTCCACCGCCAGATCGCGGTCCCGGTCCCCGAACGGCTCGCTGCCCTTGGTCCGCGAGAACTGCGCGAGGCCGACGACGGTGTCGTGGGCGACCATCGGGACGGCGAGGGTGCCCTGCACGAGGCCGCCCTCGTCGCCGGGGATGGTCCGCGGGCGGGCGGTGCGCAGGGCGTCGGCGCACGGCGAGTTGAACGGGAAGTGGTGGACCGCGCCGACGGCGACGGGCGCGCCCGCCCCGGGGAAGGGCGCGTCGGAGACGGCGGACGAGAAGGCGACCCTGCGCAGTTCCGCGCTGCCGTCGGCGAGGCCGGGCGGGGTCTCGTCGCCGGCCAGCAACCCCTGGTAGAGGTCGACGGTGGCGAGGTCGCAGAAGCCGGGCACGACGACGTCGAGGAGTTCGCGCGCGGTCGTCTCCAGGTCGAGGGAGTTCCCGATGCGGGCTCCCGCGTCGTTCAGGAGGGCGAGATTGCGCCGCGCGGCGGCGGCCTCGCGGGCCGCGGCGCGCCGGGCGGTGATGTCCGTGCCCAGCCATGCGACGCCGATCGGGCGGCCGCTGCCGCTGTGCACCCGGTAGAGGTTGATCGACCAGTGCCGGCGCTCGTCGGAGCCCGGCACGAAGCCGGTGACGTGCATGTCCGTGATGGACTCGCCGGTCTGCAGCACCCGGCGCAGCGTCGCGCTGACCCGGTCGGCCTCGGACCGGGGCAGGTAGTCGTGGACGCCCATGCCGCGGTGGTCGTCGGGGGTGCCGCCGAAGACGGAGGCGAACCGATGGTTGGCGCGGCGGACCCGCAGGTCGGGGTCGATCAGCAGGAACCCGAAGGGGGATTGGCCGAAAATGGCCTGCGAGGCGGCGAGGTCCGTCTCGATGCTGCGGAGCGTGCGGACGTCGACGACGATGCACACGGCGGCCTTCTCGCCGTCCAGGCTGCGCGTGGGCATGACGTACACCTCGGCGAGGCCCTGCTCGCCGCGCCCGCCGCCGGGCACCGGGTCGGGCATCCGGAACGGGACCACACCGGTCCACTCGCGCCCGTCCAGGATCTCGGCCATCTTGCGCTGGCCGCGCTCGCGCAGGTCCGGGTCGATGAACGCGTCGATGGGGTCCATCCCCACGGCCCGCTCGGCGGGGATGCCGAAGATCTGCTCGGCGCGCAGGCTCCACTGGTCGACGAGACCGTCGGGGCCGATGGAGAACGAGGCGACCTTGATGTAGTCGTAGATCGAGCCGGGCGGGCTGCTCTGCCAGATGGCGTCGCCGGGCGCCTCGCCGTCCGGGAGATCGCCGGGCACGGCGGCCTCGGCCCTCGCGCCGCCCGACGGGTCCTCGAACTCCGTGGCCTTCGCTGGTATCTCGCTCACGCGAACCGTCCCCTCCAGCTCACCGCGCCCGGCACCGGTCACCGGCGGCGGCTGCCCGCAGTATCCAGCACTACGGGGCCGCACGACACGGTGTTCACGATCACAGCACGGTCCAGGCTTTTTCCGGCCCGTCCTGCGACGACACTTCCCGTCTTCTAACCAGCGGACACGTCGTCGAACCACACCTTCCGGCCCCGGTCGGCGACCGGAACCCGACGGCGACAGCGTCGCCCCCGCTGTACACCGGCTCATCCCCGCACCGGGGCGGGTCAATCCGGCACGGCGAGTTCGAACCACACCGTCTTGCCGGTGTCCCCCGGACGAGTACCCCAGCGACGCGAGGAGGAGGCGACCAGTTGCAGTCCGCGTCCGCTCTCGTCGTCGGGCCGGGCGATCCGCTCGCGGGGCGGCTCCGGCAGCGGGTCGGAGACCTCGACCAGGAGCACGCCCTCGAGCCGGGCGGGGCGGACCAGGCGGACGCCGATGGGACCGGTGGCGTGCCGCAGGGCGTTGGTGACGAGTTCGCTGACCAACAGCGCGGCGAGGTCGCCCACACTGTCGAGGCCCCAGGCGCGCAACTGCTCGCGCACGGCGCGGCGGGCGGTGCGCACCGCGCCGGGGTCCGCGGGGAACGTCCACTCGGCGCGGTCGCCTTCGGTGTCGATCACGCCGATCACTTCCCGGGCCAGCGAGTACACCCCTGTCTGATTTCATGGGGTTAATGGGCACATACCCGATATCAGGGAGTCAGTACCGCCGCACGGGGCGTGCTGTGGCGCGAACGGCGTACGACAGCGGTTCTGCCGCCGGTCAGCCGTCCCCCGGAACCCTCGGAGCCCCCTGAGCCCTCGGAGGCGCCTGCGCAGCGCCCGCAGCCCTCGGAAGCGTCGAGAGCGTCTCGCGGACCGCGGGCACGTCCTGGTCGAGCCAGTCGACGTGCCAGATCTCGTCCGGGGCGAGCCAGCGCAGCGCGTCGTGGTCCTGGAGGGGCCGGGGGGCTGCGGAGCCGGGGCGCAGCCGGGCGCTCCACACCTGCAGCGCATAGGGCGGTTTCAGGGGCCATTCGCCGGGGACGCGTGCGACGACGTCCGCGTCGACGCCGAGTTCCTCGCGCAGTTCGCGCGTGAGGGCCGCCTCGGGCGTCTCGCCCTTCTCGACCTTGCCGCCGGGCAGCTCCCAGCGTCCGGCGAGCTCCGGCGGCGCGCTGCGGCGGGCGGCGAGCAGACGACCGCCGTCGAACAGGGCGGCTCCCACCACCACGATCCGTTCCGTCATGCGGCGGAGCCTACGGGAGCAGGGCAACTCGCCCGGAGAGCGGTTCAGTTCCGCGGGGCGGTCCCGCGCCGACGCGGTTCAGTTCCGGGTGCCCTCGCCGTTGTGCGCCTGGACCTGCGGCTGCGCGTGGCCCGGACCCGGGGGCTGCGCCGGGACCTGGCCCTGGCCGTGCCCGTGACTCTGTCCCTGGCCGACGCGCTCGACCCAGTACAGCTGCTTGTGTCCGCGGCCGTCGAGGCTGTCCGCGATCTTCTGGGCCTCGGCCCTGGTCGCGTACCGGCCCACACGATAGCGGTTGCCGTTGTCGTCCTGCCGTATCACGTGCCAAGGCAGAGAGATGGTGCTGTCGTTCATCGCGCCGCACGCCCCCTTCCCGCCCCCGACCGCCGCCCGGATCCCGTCCGCGGCACGCCGCGCGCCCCGCCTTCCAAGGAAACCGCAATCCGCATATGCCCGAGCGTACGCCTTACCTTTACTCAGCGAACACGGATTTACACAAAGAGGTACGCAACCAGCCAGGACGCAGGGGGCGCACGAGGCCGGACGCGCCGTGCGCGCACCACGATGTGTCCGGTCGGCGGGGGTCTGGGCGCCTAGGGGGCGACCTGCGGGAACGCCCGGAAACGACCGGATTCCGACGGCGCGCGGACGGGCCCGGACCGTGGGGTTTCCGGAGGCAACTGCCGGAAGGGTGTGCGCCGTCGATGCGCATGCGCTACCGCACCGGAGACCCGACAGGCCGACGCCCGTGCGCTGCCGCATCGGCGACCCGACAGGCCGATGCGCTCGCGCCGCGCCCCGCCGGCCCGGGGGCTACTTCACCGGCAGGTGGTAGGCGACCCGGTACCGGTCGGCCGGGATCACCACGTCGGCCGTCTCGACCGGGCGGCCCGAGGCGTAGTACGTGCGCTGCACGACCAGGACCACATGTCCGGGGACGCCGCCGAGGGCGAGCAGCTCCTCCGCGAGACCGGGGCGCGCGCCCACCTCCTCCGTGACGTTGTCGACGATGACGTCGATCGCGCGCATCCGCTCCACGACGCCCATGCCGCCGAGCGGCCCCTCCTCGGGCAGCATGACGGGCGTGCGCCCGGTGAGCGCGAGGGGCTCCCACGAGGTGGAGAGCATCATCGCCTCGCCCGCCTCGCGGAAGACGTACCGGGTGCGCATCACGCGGTCGCCGGCCTGGATGCCGAGCCGCTCCGCGACGGCGGCCCCCGCCTCGGTCTGCTCACTGCTGGACTCCCACGTGCCGCGCGCGTGCGCCTCGGCCTGCTCCTGCCGGAAGGGCGTCGCGCCGCTGACCGGGCGGTAGCCGGAGCGGGCGATCCGCCGGGGCACGGGCCGCTCGCGCACATACGTGCCCGAACCGGAACGGCCCTCGACCAGCCCCTCGGCCATCAGCACCTTGCGCGCCTCGAGGGCGACGGTGTCGGAGACGCCGTACTCCTCGCGGATTCTCGCCTGGGAGGGGAGCCGGGTGTGCGGTGGCAGCGACCCGTCGGTGATCTTCTTGCGAAGATCACCCGCGACGCGCAGATACGCCGGCTGCTCACCGAATGTCACTGGCCACTCCCATCAGGTTGTACAGACAGCTACAGCCTGGCAACCGTGGGTTGAGCCGTGCAAGTAAAGGCCAGAGAATCACTCGATGTGATGACATCTATCGGCGAAACGCTTCACCCAGGCACTTTCTCCCCGCTGAGGACGTGATCACACATCGAGGCCGCTGTCGCCGTCGTCCCCGCTCGTGCCGTCGCCCGAGTCGCCGGAGTCGTCTTCGTAGTCGGGCGGTGTGGTGGCCAGGCCCAGAGCCTCGCGGGCGGTGACTGTCGTGTCGCCGTCCACGACCCCGTAGGCGATCTCGTAGTGCCGGTAGAAGGCGTCCGCGTCGGAGGCCTTCTCCGCCGCCGCCCACTCCTTGCCTGCTCGCTGCATGTCCTTCACCAGAGCGGCCATCGGCGCCCGGACCGTCGCCGGCCAGGTGCGGCCGCCCAGCACGGCGGCCTGCGCGGCGGTGACGTCGCCGGCGTCGCCGGCCCAGCTCCGGTTGGCCGCCAGATCCTCCTCGGGGAGATCGTCCGGCTCCTCGAAGAGCGTCTCGTCGACGGCGGCCATGGCCTTGAGAAAGGCCAGTTGGTCGGCGTCGAGGGTCGTCTCGTCGGCGCGCAGCGAGCCGGTGAGGGAGCCCTTCTCGTCCACGTTGCCGAAGACGCAGGTGATCTCCCGGTCACCCCAGCTCCAGCTCTCGGAGGTGGGCGTGAGGTAGTAGACGTCGACCTCCTCGGTCAGCGCCCAGGGATCCATCGCGTAGGCGTGCTGGAGCGTGAAGCACTTGTCGTCGGCCACCTCCACGACCTCGTCCTCGCCCGGGTAGTCACGGCCGGACAGCGGGATCGTGGCGAACACCTCGGCGTCGTGCTCGCCGGAGCAGGGCACCTCGTCGACGTCGTAGACGTCCGAGCCGAAGGTGTCACCGGGCACGTCGAAGCAGTCGCCCTTGGCCAGCGAGAAACTGGAGCCGGGGCCCGCGCCCTCCTTGAACCCCTCCCAGAACTCGGCGGCTCCGCCGGTCGCCAGCATCAGGACCCACAGCGCCAGCCCGACGGAGGACAGGACGGCGCCCGCGACCGCCATCCCCTTGCCGCGCTCCCCGCGCTTCTTGATCTGCGCCAGCGCGACGATCCCGAGCACCAGACCCACGCCCGGCAGGAAGCAGAGGATGCCGAGCACGAGGGCGGCGATGGCCACGCCGTTGATGACCGAGGGCCGCCCGTAGGGGCTGTAGCCCTGCCCCCACACCGGATACGGCGACGCCCCGTAGGGGGCCTGCGGGTACGGCCCCTGGGGGTACGAGTACGGCGGCTGGCCGTACGGGGAGGGCTGCTGGTCATACGGGGAGGGCTGCTGGGGCGGGGCGAACGGGTTCTCGGGAGACGGGCCTTGAGGGTAGGGACCCTGCGGCTGGGGACCCTGCGGGTGGGAACTCCGGGCGTACGGGCCCTGCGGGGGCGGAGGCTGGTACGGGTCCTGGGGCTGGTGGGACTCCGGGGGCGGAGGTATGGACACGAGTACCGTGCTCCTGGTTCAGACGGGTCGGGCTGTCGGGCTGTCGGGTCTCGGCTGGGCTGTCGGGCGATGGGTCGGGCGGGCGGCGGGGCGGTCGGGCGTGCGGCGTGCACCCGGACGCCGTCGCGGTCGTCGGGGACGGCCGCCGAGCACGGCCGCCGGCACGAACCGACGTGCGACCGGCCGCGATCGGCATACGGCTGGGCGCATCGTAAGCCCGGGACGAGTCCGCGCTACCGGGCGTCCCGCGGCTCACCGGCGAGCCTGCGCTGCTCGTCCTCCACGATCCGGCGGGCGAGGCCGTCGTCGGACACGTCGACCGCGTCCGGCGTCGCCTCCGCCGTGTCGCTGCGGCGGGCGTAGGCGTCGAAGAGCCGGGTCTTGCTCTCGAGGATGCGCAACAGCCGGTCGTCCACGCTGTCCGTGACCAGCAGGCGGTGCACCTGGACCGCCCGCACCTGGCCCATGCGGTGCGCCCGGGCCACGGCCTGGTGCTCCAGGGTCGGCTTGGTCTGCGGCTCGCACAGGACGACCACCGACGCGGCCTGGAGGTTGAGCCCGACGCCGCCCGACTCGATCTGGCAGAGCAGCACCGCGGCTCCCTCCGCGGCCGTGAAGTCGTCCACGAGCCGCTGCCGTCGGACGGCCGGGACGTCGCCGGCGATCGGCCCGAACACGGCGCCGCCCAGCGCGTCCCGGACCGCGGTGAGGACGTCGCGGAAGTACGAGAACACGACGGTCTTCAGGCCGTTCTCCGTGGCCTCCCCGACCAGTTCGCGCAGCCGCTGCAGCTTCGCGGACTTCTCCGGGTCGGCGTAGGCGGCCCGGCGCATCGCCATGAAGTTCCCCGCCGCGACCGCCGTCCGGTACGCGTCCTCGTCGGCGGCGCTGAACTCCTCCCACTCGTCGACGTGGATCAGCGCGGGCAGTTCGGTGAGCACGTCCTTCTGGTTGCGGCGCAGATAGGCGGGGGCGACCGCCTTGCGGAACACCAGCGGGCCGGCCGCCGTACAGCTGTCGTGGATCGCGGGGAGGAGGTCGGGCTGGAGGCAGCGCACCAGGGCGCGGAACTCCTCGACCCGGTTCTCCATCGGCGTGCCGGTGAGGAACAGGACCCGGTCGCACAGCCCGGTCCACACCGCCACCGAGCGGGCGCGCCGGGTCGCGGGGTTCTTGACGTAGTGCGCCTCGTCGACGACGAGGAGTCCGGGCGGCGTCGCCCCGTCCGGCTCGGGCAGGGTGTGCAGCACGTCGAAGGTGGTGACGGCGACCCCGCCGCGCTCGCGCCACTCGGCGTACGCGTCCCGCCGGTCCGGACCGTGCACCGGCACCGCCCTGAGCGTGCTGCGCGCGCGGATCTCCCGGGTCCAGTTGATGAGCACGCCGGCCGGGCACACCACCAGGAAGTGGGCGTGGCCCTCGGCCGCCAGGTGGGCGAGCACGGCGATCGCCTGGACCGTCTTGCCGAGCCCCATCTCGTCCCCGAGGACGACCCGCCGCCGGGCCAGCGCGAACCGCGCCCCGAAGACCTGGTAGCCGCGCAGGGAGACCCGGCGGTGGGTGTCGTCGAGCCGCTGGGCGTGCACCTGCTCGGCCACGTCCGACGGCACGAAGCCCTCGGCGGCCGCGGTGTCCGACGGGTGGGCGCAGATCTCCGCCAGCAGGCTGTAGTACTCGGCCGAGCGCACCTCGAAGTCGACCCACGGCTCGATGTCGGAGGCCGGTTCGCGCAGCAGGTCGGCGGTGGCCTGCGCGAGGTGCAGCGCCACGCCGGCCTCGGCGGCCTCGGCCGTCAGCGCGGTCAACGCGGTGACCGCGGTGCGCGCGGCCTCCCGGCGGGGCCGTCCGGCGAGGGCCAGCCGCAGCCGGCCGGTGGCCGGGCGGACCGCGGGCAGCAGTTCGCCGAGCTGCTTCTCGTACCGCTCGGCGGCGGCCACCGCACGGGGCAGTTCGGGGCCGGCCTCGACGAGCCGGTACAGCGCGCCGACCAGGGCCGCGGTACCGGGCTCGGGACGGTCGACGTCGATCCGCACGGAGACGGTCTCCCCGACCGCGCGGGCGATCTGCCGTGCGGCGGCGAGGACTTGGTCGGCGGTCTGCGCGCCGACGCCGGGGATCAGCCGGAGCTGGTGGCGGCCGGCCTCGTACACCTCCCGGACGGAGCCGAAGCCGGCCCCTTCGACGGCCGCGAGCCGCAGCCGTCCCTCGGTGACGTCCTTCAGCCGGGTGAGCGCGATGGACCCGAGCTCATCGGCGACGAGCGCGTCCCTGAGCGGCGCGTGAGCGGCTCGGACGGCGTCCACGGCACGGGCGTGGTCGGCCCGCAGCGCGACAGCGGCGTCGTACAACCGCGCACCTTGCGCGTACAGCTCCCCCACCCGTGTCACGCCGCCCCCTCCCCCACGCACCGAACACCCCCCATGCTCGCATCGAACGGGAGGTCCCGGACGCGCCGAGGGTCCGGCGGACGACGCCCCGGCCGCACGTCCTCGCGCCGACGACGATCTCGTGGCCCGCGCCGCAGCGAGTCGCTACCGTTGAGCCATGACCGCACTGCCCGACTGGATGCGCCCCCCGCGTGCGGAAGGCTGGTTCGCGGAGGACCTGGACCGCCTCCCCGAGGCGCCACGCCACACCGAGCTCATCGACGGAGCCCTCGTCTTCATGATGTCGCCGCAGCGAGCCTGGCACGGCCGCCTCGTCACCGCTCTCACCACCACCCTCATGGCGCAGGCGCCAGCCGGTATCGAGGTCGAGCGGGAGATGACGATCCGCCTCGATGCCCGGAACCGCCCCGAGCCGGACCTCCTGCTGACGAACGTGCCCTACGACCCCGATCGCACCTGGTACGCCCCGGAGGACGTGAAACTCGTCATCGAGGTCGTCTCACCCGAGTCCGCGCACCGGGATCGCACGGTCAAGCTCCGCAAGTACGCGGAGGCGGGCATCCCCCACTACTGGCGTGTGGAGGACGAGGACGGGGATCCCGTCGTCCACGTCTACGAACTCGACGAGCCGACCCGTGCCTACGCGCCCGCGGGCATCTTCCGAGGGGAGCTCCGACGGCCGGTGCCCTTCGAGATCAGCCTGGACCTCGACAAGCTCACCCCGCCCCGGCGCGCCTGATCTAGAAGGCTGATGAAGATCTTGGTGAGGGCTGTCCGGCCGTCAGGCCGGACAGC
>NZ_JBEPBI010000010.1:0-90068 GCF_040299045.1 Streptomyces sp. NPDC001027 | reverse complement strand
GGCGGCCGGATCCCTCCGGCCGCCCCTCGTCGCCCCTCGGGGCGGGGTCCTACCGCTCGAGCGTCACCGCCCGAGTCCTACCGCTCGCGGCTTGCCGCTCGCGTCCTACGGCTTGGGCGTGGCGTGCGGCGCGCACGTCACGTCCGACCGGTCCAGCTTGCCGGTGAGGAGGTAGGCGTCGACCCGGCTGTTGATGCAGGTGTTCACCAGGCTGGTGACACCGTGGGAGCCCGCGCCCTTCTCGGTGATCAGGCGGGAGCCCTGGAAACGCTTGTGCAGCTCCACGGCGCCCTCGTACGGGGTGGCCGCGTCGTTCGTGGACTGCACGATCAGCACCTGCGGCAGGCCCTTGTGCGTGGTGACGTGCACCGGAGTCTGCTGCTTGACCGGCCAGGTGGCGCAGGGCAGGTTCATCCAGGCGTTGGCCCACGTCATGAACGGGTGGTTCTTGTGCAGCGCCGTGTTGTCGCGGTCCCACTTCTTCCAGCTGGTGGGCCACTTCGCGTCGGTGCACTCGACGGCCGTGTAGACGGCGTTGCCGTTCTCCGAGGAGATGTTGCCTGCGGTGTCCGTCAGGTCGGGAGAGGCCGCGTCGACGAGCGCCTTGACGTCCCCGGCGAAGTACGCGCTGAAGACGGTGGCGACCGGGACCCACGAGGAGTCGTAGTACGGGGCGCTCTGGAAGAAGGAGATCAGCTCGGCGGGGCCGACGACGCCGCCGATGGGGTTCTTCTTCGCGGTGGCGCGCAGCTCGAGCCACTTCGCCTGGACGGCGGCGCGGGTGGTGCCGAGGTGGAAGGTCGCGTCGTTGGCGGCGACCCAGTCCTGCCAGTCCTTCCAGCGGCCCTCGAAGGCGACGTCCTGGTCGAGGTTGGCCTCGTACCAGACCTTCTCGCGGGAGGGGTTGACCACGCTGTCGACGACCATGCGGCGCAGGTGGCCCGGGAACATCGTGCCGTACACGGCGCCGAGGTAGGTGCCGTAGGAGACGCCGAGGAAGTTGAGCTTGCGCTCGCCGAGGGCGGCGCGGATGACGTCCAGGTCGCGCACGGTGTTCGGCGTGGTCATCTGCTGGAGCATGGCCTTGCCGGTGCGCTCGGCGCAGCCCTGCGCGTACTCACGGGCGAGCTTGCGCTGGGCGTACTTGTCTGCCGTGGTGTCCGGCACCGGGTCGGCCTTGGGCGCCTTGACGAACTCCTGCGGGTCCATGCAGGAGATGGGCGCGGAGTGGCCCACGCCGCGCGGGTCGAAGCCGACGAAGTCGTAGGCCTTGGCCACGTTGGCCCAGACGGGCGCCTTGGTGACGACACGGCGGGGGAAGCGCAGGCCGGAGCCGCCGGGGCCGCCGGGGTTGTAGACGAGCGCGCCCTGGCGCTCCTGGGCCGTGCCCGTGTTGCCGATGCGGTCGACGGCGAGCTTGATCTGCTTGCCGTTCGGCTTGGCGTAGTCGACCGGAACGGTGACCCAACCGCACTTGATCGGCTTCTCCAGGCCCCAGTCGGCCGGGCAGTCCTGCCAGTCGATGCCGGCCTTCGCCGCGCGCTCGGCGGCGATCGCCGCGCCCCGCGCCTCACGGTCCTGTCCCGGACGGCTGCTGGTCGCGCTCGCCGTGGGCGCGCTGACGGCGCCGGCGAGCAGTGTCGCGGTGACGAGTATGCCCGCCGAGCCCAGCGCTGCGACGCGCTTGTTCGGTCGTATGTCCTTCAAGTGGGAACTCCCCCTACCTGGTTATGGCGGCAGGGTGGATCCTCGCTGCTGTGAGGCGTCTGAGAAAAGGTGTCGTTGACCTTCTTTGCCAATCCGATAACCGGAGAGGAAGGTACCGTTCACCGGATGCGCAGGTCGGCGAGGGCTTCGTCCAGTACGCGGCGCAGCTTCAGCGCGTCGGGCGCGAGGGCCGTGACGAGCGCGGCGGGGCCGGCCAACGGCATGACGCAGGCCTGTTCGCCGAACGTCCGGGCCGTCGCCGGCCGCTCCGCGAACTCCGGCCGGACGACGACGAGTTGTCCGACGGCGCGGTGTCCCGCGAGAACGGCGGGGCCGTCCCAGCCGCCGGGCGCGCCCGGGCCGCAGGCCAGTTCCTGATCGAGGACGGTCCGCCCGGCGACCTTCACGACCAGCCGGCTGGTCAACCGGCCCGGCTCCTCCCCCACCCGCCCGAGCACCTGTTCCTCGCGCAGCACCAGGCGGGCGTCGGCGCCGAGGTCGACCCGCGTGGAGACGTACAGGTCGCTGCCGCCGGCGGAGATCAACTGCTCGGGCAGCCAGTGCAGTTCGCCTCCGTCAGCGACGGTGAGCCGGACGTCGTAACGCGCCTCGTCCTTGGTCTGACCGGGCAGGGCGATGGTGGCGGCGGCCGAGCCGATCCGCAGCCGGGCCCCGGCGCCGACGTCCGCCTCGACGGCGAACCGGTCGCCCCCGAGGGGCCCGCTCATCGCCCCGACGAGCAGGACGCGCGCCTCGTCGCCGACGGCCCGGGTGCGCCGCAGGGCGAGCGGCCCGTCGCTTTCCAGCACGGGCAGGGAGGTGCCCCCTCGGCCGTCGGCGATCGCCCCGACGCGTGCGGTGGCGCACACTGCGCCCATGTCACGCCGCCCAGGCGGCGAGCCGCGAACGCACCCATGCGGCGACGTCGGTGACGCCGCCGTCGCCGCGCAGGGACTGGAAGACGACGGGCAGTTCGGCCCGTTGCGCCTTCGCGTCGGCGGCCATCCGGGCGAGGTCGGAGCCCACGTACGGCGCGAGGTCGGTCTTGTTGACGACGAGCAGGTCGGCGGTGGTGACGCCCGGGCCGCCCTTGCGCGGGATGTCGTCCCCGCCCGCCACGTCGATGACGAAGATCTGCGCGTCCACCAGCCCCTTGGAGAAGGTGGCGGTGAGGTTGTCCCCGCCCGACTCGACCAGGATGAGATCCAGCGGCCCCACGGCGTCCTCCAGGTCCTCCACGGCTTCGAGGTTGGCGGAGATGTCGTCCCGGATCGCGGTGTGCGGGCAGGCGCCCGTCTCGACGGCCGTGATCCGCTCGGGCGGGAGCACGGCCTCCCGCAGCAGGAACGCGGCGTCCTCACGGGTGTAGATGTCGTTGGTGACGACGGCCAGGGACAGTTCGTCCCGCAGCGCCCGGCACAGCGCCGCGACGGTGGCGGTCTTGCCGGACCCGACGGGCCCGCCGAGGCCGATGCGCAGCGCACGCCGCGAGCCGTCGGGCCGTCGGGCGTCGGCGCCGACGGCGGCGGGACCCTGGTGGATGTGGTCGAGATGCACAGCAGCTCCGATTCAGCCGGGCCGGGCATGACAGCCCGTCTGGGGGTGCCCCCTCTGGGGGAGTTCGAGGACGAGGCCCGTTCAGGGCCGAAGCGGGGTAACGGGGGCGGCAGCCCCCGAGATCGGGACGGGAAGGGGCGACGGGGGCGACACGCCTCAGGAGGCGAACAGCCGCACGGGCCAGGCCGCATGCACCTCCGCCCCGATCTCCAGCAGCGGAGCGGACGCGGAGGGCAGCACGTCGACGCCCTCCGTCCGCGCCGCCGTGCCGCAGGACACGGCCTGGTCGACCACCAGGTCCGACTCGGGCGCCAGCCGGGCCAGCACGGCGGTCGCCTGGAAGGGATCGAGGCTCAGCAGCCGCACGACGGCGGTGGCCGGTCCGCTCACGCTCTCGTAGACCGCGCAGTACGCGGCGTCCGCCGCCCCCAGACCGGCCGCCCGCGCCGTCAGCCCCAGCACCACCGGCTGATGTGCGCCCTTGGGGAACTCCCGTGCCAGCGCGTCCAGTTCGGCACTCGGCCAGGCGGACCGGGCGGCCCGCAGCAGCTGCCGGCCGAGTCTGCGCGCGGCCAGCCGCAGCGCCGGGGAGGGGGTGCGGGCGTCCGCGGCGGCGTCCAGCCGCGCGGGGTCCGCCCCGGCGGCCGCCGCCGCGGCCAGCGCCGCCGCCACGAGTCCGGCGGTGTGCAGCCGGCCCCGGCAGAACGCCTCGAGGCCTGCCGCGCCGGTGATGCGTCCCGCCTTGACGGCTTCCTCCGCCCCGCCGGAGTGCGCATGCCCTCCGGCGGGGAAGCGTCCGTCGGCGAGGACGAGCAGTGCCGCTCTGGTCACGGTGTCGTCCTCGGTCTCAGAACAGGAAATAGCGCTGTGCCATGGGCAGTTCGGCGGCCGGAGTCGCCTCGACGAGCTCCCCGTCGATGTGCACGGCGAAACTGTCGGGGTCGACCGCCACATGCGGCCGGGCGTCGTTCTCCCGCATGTCCGCCTTGGTGACACCGCGCGTGGAGTCGATGGCGACGAACTTCTTGCCCAGCTGCAGACGCTCGGGCAGTCCGTCCTCGATCGCGAGCGGCGCCACGAAGTTGAACGAGTTCGAGGCGGGCGCCCGGCCGATCGCGCCGTACATCGGACGCGGCAGGATCGGCTGGGGCGTCGGGATCGAGGCGTTGGCGTCGCCCATCTGGGCGTACGCGATCTGCCCGCCCTTGATGACGAGGTGCGGCTTGACGCCGAAGAACGCCGGCTCCCACAGCACCAGGTCGGCGAGCTTTCCGCTCTCGACGGACCCGATCTCGCGGGCCAGCCCCTGCGCGAGGGCCGGGTTGATCGTGTACTTGGCGATGTAGCGGCGGACGCGGCGGTTGTCCGCCCGCCCGTCCCCGGGCAGTGCGCCGCGCCGCCGCTTCATCACGTGCGCCGTCTGCCAGGTCCGCAGGATCACCTCGCCGACCCGGCCCATGGCCTGCGCGTCGGAGGAGATGATCGAGATCGCCCCGAGGTCGTGCAGGACGTCCTCGGCGCCGATGGTCGACGGCCGGATCCGCGACTCGGCGAACGCCAGGTCCTCCGGGACGGCCGGGTTGAGGTGGTGACACACCATCAGCATGTCGAGGTGTTCCTCGGCGGTGTTCACCGTGTACGGCCGCGTCGGGTTGGTCGAGCTCGGCAGCACGTGCGGCTCGGAGACGACGGTCATGATGTCGGGCGCGTGCCCGCCGCCCGCGCCCTCGGTGTGGTACGCGTGGATGCCGCGTCCGGCGATCGCGGCCAGCGTGTCGCCCACGAACCCGGCCTCGTTGAGCGTGTCCGTGTGGATCGCGACCTGGATCCCGGTGCGGTCGGCGACGGTCAGCGAGGCGTCGATGACGGCCGGGGTCGAGCCCCAGTCCTCGTGCAGCTTCAGCCCCAGCGCCCCGCCGCGGATCTGCGAGAGCATCGCGTCGTGCGAGACGGTGTTGCCCTTGCCGAGGAAGCCGATGTTCAGCGGGTACCGCTCCATCGCCTCCAGCATGCGCGCGAGATGCCACGGGCCGGGCGTCACGGTCGTCGCCTTGGATCCCTCGGCCGGTCCCGTGCCGCCGCCGACCAGCGTGGTGACGCCCGACGCGAGGGCCTCGTCGGCGATCTGCGGGCAGATGAAGTGGACGTGCGCGTCGACCGCGCCGGCCGTCAGGATCCGCCCGTTGCCGGCGATGACCTCCGTCTCCGGGCCGATGACCAGGTCCGGGTGGACGCCGTCCATCGTGTCGGGGTTGCCGGCCTTGCCGATGCCGGTGATCCGCCCGTCCCGGATGCCGACGTCGGCCTTCACCACGCCCCAGTGGTCGACGATGACCGCGCCCGTGACGACCGTGTCGGGCGTTCCCTCCGCGCGGGTGGCCCGCGACTGTCCCATGGACTCACGGATGACCTTGCCGCCGCCGAAGACCGCCTCGTCACCGGCGAGTCCGGGGCCGCCGCAGCGGTCCTCCTCGATCTCGATCAGCAGGTCGGTGTCGGCGAGCCGGATGCGGTCGCCGGTCGTCGGGCCGAACAGGTCGGCGTACGCGGCACGCGAGATCTCAGGCATCGAGAGCGCCTCCGGTCTCCCCGCGCAGTCCGGGCACGATCCGGTCGCCCGCCAGGGGGACGAGTTCGACCTCGACGGGGATCCCGGGCTCGAAGCGCACAGCCGTGCCGGCGGCGACGTTCAACCGCCTGCCGTGCGCGGCGGCGCGGTCGAACTCCAGCCCCGGGTTGGCCTCGGCGAAGTGGTAGTGGGAGCCGACCTGGACGGGCCGGTCCGCGGCGTTGAGCACGGTCAGCCGGGTCACCGCACGGCCCTCGTTGTACACGACCGGCTCCTCGGCGAAGAGGATCTCTCCGGGAATCATGGCGGCCTCCCCCGTCAGACGATCGGGTCGTGGACGGTGACGAGCTTGGTGCCGTCGGGGAACGTGGCCTCGACCTGGACGTCATGGATCATCTCGGGGATGCCCTCCATGACGTCGTCACGGGTGAGCAGCTTGCGGCCCGAGGACATGAGCTCGGCGACCGTACGACCGTCCCGCGCGCCCTCGAGGATGTGCGAGGTGATGAGGGCCACCGCCTCGGGGTGGTTGAGCTTGAGCCCGCGGGCCCGGCGCCTCTCGGCGACATCGGCCGCGACGTGGATCAGCAGCCTCTCCTGCTCGTGCGGGGTCAGTTGCACGTCCCACCTCACATCCTCGCTCCGGACCGTGCGGGGCCCGGTTGCCGCGGCCACGGGGGAATGCCCCTGGTGGCATGGATCGGCAGGCTAGTTGGAGAGCGTTTCGGGCAAGTTAACCCAGCTGTGATCGCTCAGGCCGGCGGCGGCGGGGGCGACACGCTCATCAACGCGCGCAGCCCGTCGCCGAGCACCTCGACGGGCGCGGGGCCGAACAGCGACTGCTGGACGACGAAACCCAGGACGGTGGCGATCAGCGTGCGGGCCACGTGGTCCGGGGGGACGTCGGACCGCATCATCCCCGCGGCCTGGTAGGCGGCGACGATCCGCGCCCAGGCCTCGCGCACGCCGCCGTAGCCCGCGCCCAGGACCTCCGACAGCTTGTCGTTGCGCAGCGTCTCCGCCCACACCTGGACGACCAGGCGGGGAAAGGCGGGACGGCCGTCGACGGTCAGGGACTCGCGGGCCGCGAGAGTCCGCCCGAGGACCGCGGCGACGAGCACGTGGGGCGGCGGGGGCGGGCTGTGCCGGGCCTCCTCCTCGAAGGCCTCGCGGACCTGGCCGAGGACCTCGCCGACGATGGCGGCGATGAGCTCCTCCTTGCCGCTGAAGTAGCGGTACACCGCCCCGGCCGACAGGTCGACCTCCTTCAGCACGTCCTGCATCGAGGTGGCGTGGAAGCCGTTGCGGGCGAAACAGACCGACGCGCCGTCGAGGATCTGACGGCGGCGGGCGTCCAGGTGGGCCTGGGAGACACGAGCCATGCCCCCAACGTAAAACGAACATTCATTCTTGACAAGCGGAGCGTCGCGCGGGACCGTGAGCTCGTAAAACGAACGATCCTTCTTTATGCGACTCCGTACCGTCACCGCCGAATCACCCCTGGGGGTATCCATGTCCGTCACCCGGCGTCTGATCGCCGTCGTCCTGCTCGTGCCCGCAGTCGCCGCCATGGCCCTGTGGGCCTTCGCCTGGCCCGCGGCCCGCACCGCCCCTCGCGACCTGCCGCTCGGCGTCGCCGGTCCGGCCGCTGCCACGGCCCAGCTGGAACAGCGGCTCGCCCGGCACGAGGGCGCCTTCGAGATACACCGTTATGCCGACGAGGCGGCGGCCCGTGACGCGATCGAGGACCGGACCGTATACGGCGCGGTCGTCGTCACCGCCGACGGGCCCGAACTGCTGACGGCGTCCGCCGCGAGCCCGGTCGTGGCACAACTGCTGCAGCGAGCCGTGACACAGCAGGCGACCGTCGACGGCGCCCGGGTGAGGACGGAGGACGTGGTTCCCGCCCCGTCGGCCGACCCGCGCGGCGCGGCCCTCACCGCGAGCGTGCTGCCCCTCGCTCTCGCGGGCATCATGGCCGGCGCCGCGGTCACCCTGCTCGGGCTGCGCGGGGTCCGGGCCGCGCTCGCACTGGCCGGCGCCGCCGTTCTCGTCGGCCTGGTCGCGGCCGCGCTGGCGCACAGCTGGCTCGGCGTGCTCACCGGCGACTGGTGGGCGGAGGCCTCAGTGTTCGCCCTGTCGACGCTGGCCGTGAGCGCCGCGGTGGCGGGTTGCGCCGCACTGCTCGGTCCCGCGGGCATCGGCGCCGGGGCGCTCGTGATGATGTTCCTGGGCAACCCGTTCTCAGGGGCCGGATCGGCACCGCAGATGCTGCCCGAGCCCGCCGGCGCGATCGGACAGTGGCTGCCGCCGGGCGCCGGCACGACCCTGCTGCGCTCGGCGGCGTTCTTCGACGGCGCCGCGGCGACCGGTCCGGCGCTCACGCTGTCCTGCTGGGCGGCCCTGGGTCTCGGAGCCGTCCTGCTGGGCACCCGGCTGCGGTCCCGGGCGGCACGCACGGACGCGACCTCCGCCGGGGAACGCGCGCCGGCGCTCGTCGGCTGAACGACGTCCCGGCCCGGCGCGGGACCGTCCGCGCCGCGGGCCCGCGCCGGGCGGCGCGGCCCGGGTCGGCGGCGCGACCGCCGGGCGGCACTTGCCGGCCGTGCGCCTCAGGGCGCACGGCCTTTCGTCTTTTTCGCCTTTTCGCGGACCCTTTCGCGGGTCCGGCCGCGGACCCTTTCGCGGGCCGTGCAGCGGGCCGGGGCCTACGACGGGCCAGGCCTCCGGTGCTCCGCGGCGATCCCGAACCTCTGCTGTTCGCGGGGAGCGGAGGCGACCTCGCGCACGGCGGACACGGAGCGGATCACCTGTTCCTCGGCAGGACGGTCCAGTTCGTCCAGTCGTTCCAGGTCGGCGGCGGAGACGAGGGCGATCAGGGGTTTGCCGTGCCGGGTCACGACGACGCGCTCACCGCCGTACACCACGCGGTTGATCAGGTCGGCGAGTTCAGCCCTGGCTTGCGTCACCGGAATCTCGTAGGCCATGGACCCATTCTAACGTCACGTACGTCCTGTACATTTCTTACAGACGCGCCAGACGCAAGAAGGCCAGACGTAGAAGGAGGGGGCATCCCATGCATCGACCGTTCGCCCGCCATGTCCTGCCCGAGTTCACCGAACGGACGAGCTCGGGGCGCCGCACGATGGATCCGTACTCCAAGCTGTTGGAGGAGCGGATCGTGTTCCTGGGGGCCCCGGTCGACGACATCTCGGCGAACGACGTGACGGCCCAGTTCATGTACCTCGAGCACAAGGACCCGGACCGGGACATCGCGCTGTACATCAACTCCCCCGGCGGCTCGTTCAGTGCGATGACGGCGCTGTACGACACGATCCGGTTCGTCACGTGCGACGTGTCGACGACCTGCCTGGGGCAGGCGGGCTCGTCGGCCGCGATCCTGCTGGCCGCGGGCACGCCGGGCAAGCGGTTCAGCCTCCCGGGGGCGCGGATGACGATCCGCCAGCCGTCGCTGCCCGAGCCGGTCGAGGGGCAGGCCAGCGACCTGGCCGTCCAGGCCGAGGAGCTGGCCCGCACCCGCGCGGCCCTGGAGGAGATGCTCGTGCGGCACACGGGGCGGACGCCGGAGCAGGTGACCGCGGACATCGAGCGGGACATGTTCCTCACCGCCCCGCAGGCGGTGGAGTACGGCCTGGTGGACGGGATCATCCCGAGCCGCAAGGCGTCGTCCCGGACGCAGGGCGGGAGGTGAGCCGGCGATGGTGCCCGAACTGCCGCCGCTGCCCGCGCTGACCCGCGCGGAGGCCGAACTGATCGACGGTTACCTCGACGTCGTCGACATGCTCGGCCGCATCAACCCCGCCCACCACACGGACACCTACCGCGGACTGCGCGCCGCCCAGGCGCTGGTGAGCAAGGCGACCGCGCTGCGCGACGCGCTGACGCTGATGCACCAGCGAGGGGAGAGCGAGTTGCACGCGCCGACGCTCGCACGGGCGCTGCGCGTGCTGGACGGAGAGCGCCGCACGGCGCGCGTCATGCTGCCGCCGGTCTCCGAGAGTTGACCGGAGACGGCTCAGGCGCGCGGACGACTCACAGCGCGGGCGGCTCGCGGCGCGGGCGGGCTCGCGGCGCGGCCGTGGCGTCCGGGCCGGAGTCGAAACGGCCCAGAAGGCGTACCCCCGTTCGGCAGAGCGTCTAGTGTTCCCCCGGACGCCCAGAACTTGCGCGAAAGGGCGCTCTTCGAGCGGAGCGGAAGACGTCGCCGCTGGTGGGAGCCCCTGAGACCACCCGCCATCTGATCACCCGTCAGGGTGTTCACCCGAACGGGTGAGTGGTGAGTAACCCCACAAATCCCCGGTTCCGTTGGGATTTTCGGACATCCGTGAGCCAAGATCCCTGTCTGACGACAAGCCCCCGCCACAAGCGGCGGGGCGGTCCGGGTGGACGCCGAGTCCTGCCGCCTCCCGGATGACCGGTCGACAGGAGTGCATCGGCAGGAGTGGAGGACCCAAGCACGACGGGTCGCCGGAACGGTCACGCCATGACCGGACCGAGCAGCCCTTGGGGTGAAGCCGCTGACGCGGCCGGGCAACTTCGCCAGCCCGAATCCGACAGGTCATCCTTCACAGGCGGCTGACGAAGGGTTGCGCATGACTGCGCTCAATCGTGTCCCGTCGCTCATGGCCCGGGCCGGCACGGCCTCGGCGTTCGCCATCGCCGCCGTCGGCGGCACGGTCGTGGTCCCGGGGCTCGCTCCGGACGCCGCGGCCGCCACACCGGCGACGAAGGCGCTGCAGGTCGCGGCTTCCAAGAAGGGTGCGCCGTACAAGTACGGGGCCACCGGGCCGAAGAGGTTCGACTGCTCGGGGCTCACGATGTACTCGTTCAAGAAGGCGGGCAAGAGCCTGCCGCGGACGGCGGCCCAGCAGTACAACAAGACGAAGCACATTTCGGCGTCCAGCCGCAAGGCGGGCGACCTGGTGTTCTTCCACTCGGGGTCGAACGTGTACCACGTCGGGATCTACGCGGGTAAGGGCAAGATCTGGCACTCGCCGAAGACCGGGGACGTGGTGAAGCTGCAGAAGATCTGGACCAAGAGCGTCTGGTACGGCCGGGTCCGCTAGGGCCCTGCCGCCGATCCGCCGGGTCCGAGGGGGCCTGGGCGCGGATCTGACGGGTCCGCCGAGCTTGCCGGACCCGACTGACCTCCCGGGGCCGTGTACGGCGTCCTGACACGCCTTCACCGCCCCGGGAGCTCGCCCTCCACCGGGACCGTCAGGACTCCGGCAGTCGGCTCCGCCGCCGGGACGGCCCACGGGAGCTCGACGCTGACCGTCTTGCCGCCCTCCCGGGTGGGCCGCACTCTGAGTCTGCCGCCGGCCTCCGCGGTCAGCCAGCGAATGATCACCATGCCTCGGCCGTTGTCCTGCTGGACGGCGGCCGGCAGTCGTTGCGGAAAGCGCGGATGACTGTCGGTGACGCCGATGCTCAGCTGTTCGTCGCGGTCGAGCACGAGGTCCACCGTGAAGGTGGGCGACTGGCCGAAGGTGTGCTGCACGGCGTTGGTGGCGAGTTCCGAGACGATCAGGCGGACGGTGTCGGCCGCCTCGGCGTCCGCCGGCAGGCCCCACTCGCCGAGGGCGCCGACCACGAAGGCGCGGGCCGTGGAGACCGAGGCGGGATCGCTCGGCAGAGTGATGGTTGCTTCCAGGTGATCTGCCATGGCGACGTCGTACCTTTCCCACGGGACCGGAGCCCGACACGGCGCGGATGGTTCGAGTACGGTCCCGGACTGGTGCTTCTTCGCCAGACTGCCATCACCACGCCGGTCACGGGTGGCGATCCACCAAGATGTGCATATATCTGTCGCCCGATGCGGTGAACTCTGCGACGACAGAGCGTATTTGCTCGGCCTGTCAGGAGTAAGGAGAAGCCCGTGCAGCACGGACCGGCGGTACGCCGCCGCAAGCTGGGCGCCGAACTGCGCACTTTACGCGCTCAGGCGGGCCTCACCAGCGGTGAGGCGGCCCGGCTCGCGGGGTGGCACCAGTCCAAGGTGAGCCGCATCGAGACCGGCACCAGTGGATCGAAACCGGCCGATGTGCGGTTACTCCTCGACGTCTACGGTGTGGCCGATCCGCAACTGCGCGAGCTGATGCTGGCGTTGGCGGGCGCCGACTCCGGCGGTGGCGGCGGCCGGGACCACTGGTGGCACGCCTACCGCGGGGTGCTGCCGCCCGCCTACCGGGACTTCATCAGCCTGGAGTCCCAGGCCAGCGCGATGCGCACCCTGGAGACGACCGTGGTGCCGGGCCTGCTGCAGACGCCCGAGTACGCGCGCGCCGTGACCCTGGCAGCCGTCGAGGGCCTCGACGACGAGCAACTCGACACCCTGGTGGAGGTGCGGCTGGCCCGCCAGGACGTACTGCGGGCGCAGCCGCCGCTGGAGCTGAGCGCGGTGCTCGACGAGTCGGTGCTGCGCCGCGAGGTGGGCGGCCCCGAGGTGATGGCACACCAGCTGCGACGGCTGGCGGAGGCCTCCCTGATGCCGCAAGTGAGCCTTCAGGTGCTGCCGTTCACCGCGGGTGCGCATATCGGGGTAACCGGCCCTTTCGTTATCTTTTCATTTTCGCGCACTTCTGATCTGGATGTGGTTGTTCTCGACCACTTGACGAGTAGCCTCTATCTCGAACGGAAAGAAGACCTCCAGGCCTATTCCCAGGCCTTCAACGCCCTTAGGGCGCAAGCCCTTTCGCCCGGGGAATCATCGGATTACCTCGCCGCTCTCGCCGGCGGCGCATAAGGAGGCACCATGTCCGCAGTACCGCGGAACGTACCTTCCCGTACCGGTCCCGACCGTCTCCCGCCGATGCGGTGGCTGCGCAGCAGCTACAGCACCGGAGCCAACAACTGCGTCGAGACCGCCCGGCCGGACCGCGGCCCCTGGGCCGGTCTGCTCGCCGTGCGCGACTCCAAGGACCCGGCCGGTCCCGCCCTGCTCTTCTCCCCCGAGAGCTGGACGGGCTTCACCGCCGCGCTCCGCCGACCCAGCCACACCTGACGACGCCGCGAGGCGCCCTCCGTCACAGGCGGCCCACGGCCCTGTCCCGCCGACTCACGGTCGTGTCTCGCCGATCACCCGCACGGCCCGTTCCACCTCGGCCCCGGAGAGGTCCGCACGGGCGGTGAGCCTCAGGCGTGAGATCCCGTCGGGCACGGAAGGAGGTCGGAAGCAGCCCACGGCCAGGCCTGCCGTCCGGCAGTCCGCCGCCCACTGCAGAGCCTCCTCCGGGGACGGGGCGCGCACCGAGACGACCGCGGCGTCGGGACGCACCGCTTCCAGGCCCGCGGCCGTCAGCCGGGCGTGCAGTTCGGCCGCCACCGCACGCGCGCGTGCCGCGCGCTCCGGCTCCCGGCGCAGCAGCCGCAGGGCAGCCAGCGCGGCGCCCGCCGCCGCCGGGGCCAGACCGGTGTCGAAGATGAACGTGCGGGCCGCGTTCACCAGGTGCTCGATCACCCGCGCGGGGCCCAGCACCGCGCCGCCCTGACTGCCGAGCGACTTGGACAGCGTGAGCGTCACGACGACGTCGTCGGCGCCCGCGAGACCGGTCGCGTGCGCGGTCCCCCGGCCGCCGTCCCCGAGCACGCCCAGTCCGTGGGCGTCGTCGACGACGAGTCCGGCGCCGTGCTCCCGGCAGGCGGCGGCGAGGCCGGCCAGCGGGGCCGCGTCGCCGTCGACCGAGAAGACCGCGTCGGAGACGGCCACGGCCGGGCCGTCGTGGGCGTCGAGCGCCTTGCGGACGGCCTCCGGGTCGGCGTGCCCGACGACCTGGACGGCGCCCCGGGCCAGCCGGCAGCCGTCGATGAGCGAGGCGTGGTTGCCCGCGTCGGAGACGATCAGCGAGCCGTGCGGGGCGAGCGCGGTGACGGCGGCGAGGTTGGCCGCGTAACCGGAGGAGAAGACCAGCGCCGCCTCGAAGCCGCAGAAGTCCGCCAGCTCCCGCTCCAGCTCGCCGTGCAGCTCGGTGGTGCCGGTGACGAGGCGGGAGCCGGTGGCGCCGCCGCCCCAGGTGCGGGCGGCGGCCGCGGCGCCCTCGACGACCTCGGGATGACGCGCCAGACCCAGGTAGTCGTTGCTCGCGAGGTCGAGCAGCGGCGAGTCGGCCGGACGCGGCCGCAGCGTCCGTACGAGTCCGGCCCGGCGGCGCAGCTCCGCCTGCTCGTCGATCCAGCCGAACGCCATGGGTCCTCCGGGGCTTTTGTAGGTAGCGGACAGACACTAGCGGCAGGGCCGCCCGCCCACGGTGTGGCAATACCCACACGTCGAACCGGGTGTGTTGTGTGATCCCTACCTTGGCCCGGAGCGGGTGCGTAGGACAGGATCGGCTCTCATGGACCTGCTGAACACGCTGGTGGACAAGGGGCTTCGGCGCGAGCTGCCGACCCGCGAGGAGGCTCTGGCCGTCCTCGCTGCTTCCGACGACGACGTGATGGACGTGGTGGCCGCGGCCGGGAAGGTGCGCCGGCACTGGTTCGGGCGACGGGTGAAGCTCAACTACCTCGTCAATCTCAAGTCGGGCCTGTGCCCCGAGGACTGTTCGTACTGCTCCCAGCGGCTGGGCTCGACGGCCGGCATTCTGAAGTACACCTGGCTCAAGCCCGACGAGGCCTCGCAGGCCGCCGCGGCCGGTCTCGCGGGGGGCGCCAAGCGGGTCTGCCTGGTGGCGTCCGGGCGCGGGCCGACGGACCGGGACGTCGACCGGGTCTCCGACACCATCAAGGCGATCAAGGAACAGAACGAGGGCGTCGAGGTGTGCGCCTGTCTGGGCCTGCTCTCCGACGGCCAGGCCGAGCGGCTGCGCGAGGCGGGCGCCGACGCCTACAACCACAACCTCAACACGTCGGAGTCGACGTACGGGGACATCACGACCACGCACACCTACGCCGACCGGGTGGACACCGTCGCCAAGGCGCACGCGGCGGGCCTGTCGGCCTGCTCGGGTCTGATCGCCGGCATGGGCGAGACGGACGAGGACCTGGTGGACGTCGTCTACTCGCTGCGCGAGCTGGACCCGGACTCGGTGCCGGTCAACTTCCTCATCCCGGTCGAGGGCACCCCGCTGGCGAAGGAGTGGAACCTCACCCCGCAGCGCTGTCTGCGGATCCTGGCCATGGTGCGGTTCGTCTGCCCGGACGTCGAGGTCCGCATCGCGGGCGGGCGCGAGGTCCATCTGCGCACGATGCAGCCGCTCGCGCTGCACCTGGCCAACTCGATCTTCCTCGGCGACTACCTCACGACCGAGGGCCAGGCGGGCAAGGCCGACCTGGAGATGATCGCGGACGCCGGCTTCGAGGTGGAGGGCGCGGACCAGGTCACGCTGCCCGACCACCGGGCGACGCGGGCCGGCGGCTGCGGGTCCCACGCGGGCGGCGGCTGCGGCTCCGAGGAGTCCGCGGGGTGCGGCTCGCACGAGGGCTCGGGATGCGGCTCGCACGAGGGCGGCGTCTGCGGGTCCGTCCCCGCGGCGGCGACCGTCCCCGCCGCCGTGGCGGCCGCCGGCGAGGCCCGCACCGACCTGGTCGCCGTGCGCCGCCGCGGAGCCGGCACCGATCTCGCGCCCAATGCCTGAGTCGTCCCCGTCCCCGCTCGCCGTGCCGGAGCTGCTGGAGCTCGACCGGCGGCATGTGTGGCACCCCTACGGTCCGATGCCCGGCCGGGCCGAACCGCTCGTCGTGGAGTCGGCGAGCGGGGTCCGGCTGCAGATGGCGGACGGCTCGGGCGAGCTGGTCGACGGCATGTCGTCCTGGTGGTCGGCGATCCACGGCTACAACCACCCCGTGCTCAACGACGCCGTGCGCGAGCAGCTGGGACGGATGAGCCACGTCATGTTCGGCGGGCTCACCCACGAGCCCGCCGTCCGGCTGGCGAAGCTGCTCGTCGACATGTCGCCCGAGGGCCTCGAGCACGTGTTCCTCGCCGACTCGGGCTCGGTGTCGGTCGAGGTCGCCGTGAAGATGTGCCTGCAGCACTGGCGTTCGCTGGGCCGTCCGGCGAAGCGGCGCCTGCTGACCTGGCGCGGCGGCTACCACGGCGACACCTGGCAGCCCATGTCCGTGTGCGACCCCGAGGGCGGGATGCACGACCTGTGGACCGGGGTGCTCCCCCGGCAGGTCTTCGTGGACGCGCCCCCGGCGGAGTACGACGAGGCGTACGCCGACCGGCTGCGCGCGGCCGTCGAACAGCACGCCGACGAGCTGGCCGCGGTCATCGTGGAGCCGGTGGTGCAGGGCGCGGGCGGGATGCGGTTCCACTCCCCCGGGTATCTGCGGGTGCTGCGCGAGGCGTGCGACGCGCACGACGTGCTGCTGGTGTTCGACGAGATCGCGACCGGTTTCGGCCGTACGGGCGCGCTGTTCGCGGCGGAGCACGCCGCGGTCACGCCGGATGTGATGTGCGTGGGCAAGGCGTTGACCGGCGGCTATCTGACGATGGCGGCGACGCTGTGCACCGCGCGGGTGGCCGACGGGATCTCGCGGGGCGAGGTGCCGGTGCTGGCGCACGGTCCGACGTTCATGGGCAACCCCCTCGCCGCGGCCGTGGCCTGCGCCTCGATCGAGCTGCTGCTCGGACAGGACTGGCTCTCGGAGGTGAAGCGGATCGAGTCGGGCCTGCGGGAGGGTCTCGCGCCGGCGTCGGGGCTCCCGGGCGTGCGCGACGTACGGGTTCTCGGCGCCATCGGGGTCGTCCAGCTCGACCACGAGGCAGACATGCGGGCGGCCACCGCGGCGGCCGTGCGCGAGGGCGTCTGGCTGCGGCCGTTCCGCGATCTCGTCTACACGATGCCGCCGTACGTCACGTCGGACGCGGACCTGGCACGGATCGCGCGTGCGGTGTGCGCCGCGGCGCGGGAGGGATGAGCATGCCGATCCTGGTGATCACGGGGACGGGCACGGAGGTCGGCAAGACGGTCACGACGGCGGCGGTGGCCGCTGCGGCGCTGGCGGCGGGCCGGTCGGTGGCCGTGCTCAAGGCGGCGCAGACCGGTGTGGGGCCCGACGAGCCGGGGGACGCCGAAGAGGTCGCGCGGCTGGCGGGGACGCTCACCGCGGTCGAAGTCGCCCGCTTCCCTGAGCCGTTGGCGCCCGCGACGGCGGCGCGGCGGGCGGGTCTGACGCCCGTGCGCCCGAACGACGTGGCGGAGGCGGCACGGAAACTGGCGGCGGCGCACGACCTGGTGCTCGTCGAGGGGGCGGGCGGGCTGCTCGTGCGGTTCGACGAGGCGGCCGGCACGCTGGCCGACGCCGCTCGGCTGCTGCGCGCGCCGGTGCTGCTGGTGTCCTCGGCGGGCCTCGGCACGCTGAACACGACGGAGCTGACGGCTCGTGAACTGCGGGCGCGTGAGCTGGAGTTGCTGGGCGTGGTCATCGGCGACTGGCCGGACTCCCCCGATCTGGCGATGCGGTGCAACGTCACCGACCTGCCGGACGTCGCCGGGGCCCCGCTGCTGGGGGCGCTGCCGACGGGCGCGGGGGCGCTGGCGCCCTCCGACTTCCGCGCGGCGGCCCCCGGTTGGCTGGCTCCGCGGCTCGACGGGACATGGGACGCCGACGCCTTCCGGGTGAGGTCCGCGGACTGAGCAGGGCCCGCGGGGCGTCGCTGACCGGTGGGTCTTCACGGGCTCGAGGAGCGGACGTCGCCCGGGACGTCCCGCTCCCGCGGCGACCCGGACGGCGTCTCCGTCCCCTGGGCGTCGGCCTGGGCGATCAGCCGGACGAGTTCGATGCGGGAGCGGATGCCCAGCCGGTTGAAGACGCCGCGCAGATGGTGGTCGATCGTGCGATGGCTGAGCGCGAGACGGACGGCGATCTCCCGGTTCGTCGCGCCCTCGGCGGCCATCCGGGCGATCAGGAACTGCTGGGCCGTCAGCAGGACGGCCGGGCTGTCCGCCCCGCGGGCCGGCGTCGCCGGAGCGCCGAGGGCGCGGAGTTCGGCACGGGCCGCTTCGGCGCAGTGCGGGGCGCCGAAGGACTCGAACGCCTCCCTGGCGCTGTGCAGCCGGTCGCGGGCCTCCGCACGGTGACGGAGCCGGCGCAGCGCGCTGCCGAACAGCAGCTCCGTGCGGGCGTGTTCGAAGGGGCGGGCGCCCTCGGCGTGCAGCTCGAGCGCGGCGCGGTAGTGCCCCAGGGCGTCGGCGCCGGGGGTCAGCAGGGCGCGGCAGCGGGCGCTGAGGGCCAGCTCGTCGGCGCTGTGGACGGCACGGGCCCAGCGGTCGTAGTCGGCGTGCGCGGCCCGGGCGACGCGCGTCTCGCCGGTGCGCACGGCGGCCTCGACGTAGTGCGGGGCGGCCGAGTGGCGCACGGCGCGGTGGCCGTGTCCGGCTCCGCGGGCGGCGAGGGCGCGCAGCCGGGCCGCGGCGGGTCCGTAGCGTCCGGTGCACAGGTCGAGGAAGGCGAGCGCCCACTGGGCGAGCGCGGCGGGCAGGCCCAGACCGTGGGCGAGGGCGTGGGACCGGGCCGCGGCGGCGCGCACGCGGCACAGGTCGCCGTCGCCGGTGAGCGCGGCGAACATGGCGAGGGCGGCCTGCAGATGACAGGCGCCGTTGTCCTGTCCGGCGGCCTGCGCCTGCCGTAGCGCGTCCAGCGCGGCGGTTTCGGCGGCGCGCGGCCGGCCGGTCCAGAAGTCGGCGTGGGCGCGGAACTCCAGTGCCTGCGGGACGAGTGCGGTGAGTCCGCGGGTGCGGGCCGCGGCAGCCGCGCGGACGGTGGCGGTCGCGGCCCGGCGGTGGTCGCCGAGCATCAGGGCGGCGACGCCGGCGTGCAGCAGGTCGGTGGGGTCGCCGCCGGGGCCGCAGCTGCCCGCGGTCGCCTCCAGCAGGTCACGGGCGTCCTCGTAGCGTCCGTCGACGGCGGCGGCGATCCCGCCCAGCGCCCCCGGGGGCGCGACGCCCAGCTGCCGTGCCGCCGCCACCGCTTCCCGGCAGCGCCGCAGATCGCCGGTGTGGACGGCGGCCTCGGTGGCGCGGGCCAGCAGGGGCGCCGGGTCGGCGCAGGCCGCGGCGCCCGTCAGCAGCGCGTCGAACGCCTCGGCGGCGTGGCCGGCGCGCAGGGCGATGACGCCGGTCAGGGCGCCGGCGTCGGTGCGGGCGGCCAGGGCGCGGGAGCGGTCCGCGTCGCCGGCGTTCCAGGCGTCCGCCGCGGCGTGGGCGAGCAGACGGGAGCGTTCCCGGGCGTCGGGGCACAGGACTGCGGCGCGTTCCGCGAGGACGGCGGCCAGGGCCGGGTCGGCGTCGGCTCGGGCCCGGTGCGCCGCGGCGGCCAGCTCCGCGGCGAGCCGTGCGGAGGGGCCGAGCGCGGCCGCGCCCCGGTGCCAGGAGCGCCGGGGCAGTTCGGCGGCGTCGTGCAGGACGCGGGCCAGCAGCCGGTGGACGTCGCGGCGGTCGGCCGGTGCGGCCGTCTCGTAGGCGGCGATCCTGGTCCAGGCGTCGCGGAAGCCGACGCCGCCCGCCGTGGCACAGGCCAGGCCGGCCGTCTCGGCCGCCTCCAGCGGCCGGGTGTCGAGCCGGGCCGCGGCGACGGCGCGCAGGAAGGCGTGGGTGGCCACCGGGTACTGGTCGGCGGCGGCCAGCAGGAGCAGCAGCCGGGTGTCCTCGGGCAGCGCGCGGACCTCCCGGCGGTGTGCGCGCAGGACGTCCGGGGCCAGCTCCGCCGGGTCGGTGGGCAGCGGGTCGAGGCCGGCCGCCTGGCGTTCGGTGAGCCGGGCGGCGAGTTCGACGGCGGCGCGCGGGTCGCCGTGCACGAGGCGCAGGGCGCGCGCCCGGACGCCTTCGGGCAGCGCGGCGACCGGGCGCGGACCCGCGTCCGGCGGCCTCGGTGGCGAAGTGCGGTTCAGAGGTGGGGGGTTCACCGGAGTCACCACCCATATGACGTTACTGGCGGGTTACTTGAACCGTAAAGACCGGCGATATCACCGATGCGGCGCGCGTAGACCCGGCCGGACACTCCTGGCAACCCCACCCGTTTCAGGAGGCATCATGCAGCGCCGCAAGCGTCGCATCGCCGCGGTCCTCTCGGCCGCGGCCACTTCGCTCCTTCTGTCACTGTCCCTCTCCCCCACCGCCCACGCGGCGACCCACGACCCGATCGTCTTCGTGCACGGCATCAGCAGCTCGTCGAGCAGCTGGGACGACTGGGTCGCCTTCTTCAAGGCCGACGGCTACACGGCCGCCGAGCTCGACGCGTGGACGTACAGCTGGTCCCAGTCGAACGCCACCACGGCCGCGCAGCTGGCCACGGAGATCAAGAACGTGCGTGCGAGGACCGGCGCGAGCAAGGTCGACGTGGTCGTCCACTCCATGGGGGCGCTCAGTTCCCGCTACTACCTGAAGAACCTCGGCGGGACCGCCTACGTGGACGACTTCGTGTCGGTGGCCGGCACCAACCACGGCACGTCGCTCGCCGGGTGGTGCAGCTGGCTGTACACGTCGTGCGCCGAGATGGTCACCGGCAGCTCGTTCGTGACCGCCCTCAACTCCGGCGACGAGACGCCGGGCAGCGTCAACTACGCCGCCTACTGGTCGAACTGCGACGCGGCCGTGGACCCGGACTCCTCGGCGCTGCTGAGCGGGGCGACCAACGTGGGCGTCGGCTGCATCTCGCACGACGACATGAACAACGACCACGGTGTCTACGCACAGGTACGCGCCTTCGTCCAGTGACCGGCGCGGGCGGCACGGCGGGGGTGGGGCGGGCCGGCACGGGGAAGGATCCGGGTAGGCCCGTCCTGCCCCGGGAGGTCGCCATGCCGACACGGTCCACGGGTTCCGGCAAGGTGTCCGGTGACCTCGTCCACCATCCGCTGTTCGCCCGCTGGTATCCCGCGGTCAGCACGGCCGCGGAGGCCGGCGGCGGTCTGGCGGCGGCGCGTGAGCGGCTGCTGTCCGGGCTGTCCGGCCGGGTCGTCGAGATCGGCGCGGGGAACGGGCTGAACTTCGCCCACTACCCGCGCACGGTCGCGGAGGTCGTCGCGATCGAGCCGGAACGCCGTATGCGCACCCTGGCACTGGAGCAGGCCCTGCGCGCCGGTATGCCCGTCGACGTGGTCCCGGGCGTCGCGGAGGCGCTGCCCGTCAAGAGCGAGGCGTTCGACGCGGCGGTGGTGTCACTGGTGCTGTGCAGCGTGCGGGACGTGCCGCGGGCGCTGGCCGAGCTGCGGCGCGTGCTGCGGCCCGGCGGCGAGGTGCGGTTCCTCGAGCACGGGCCGGGCGGCGGCCCGGTCATGCGCTTCACGCAGTACGCGCTGGACCGGACCGTGTGGCCGCATCTGGCGGGCGGCTGCCGTCTCACCCGGGACACGGTCGGCGCGCTGCGCGAGGGCGGCTTCGCTCTCGGCCCCTACCGGCGCGTGCGGCTGCCGGAGAACGGGCCGCGGCTGCCGTTCTCCTACTGTGTGACGGGGACCGCCTGGCGGCCGGGAGCGCCGGACTGACGCCGCGCCCGCCCGATCGCGCCGGTCTCGGGCCGCGTCACCCGGTCCACTCGCGCAGCTCCCGTGCGATGTCGGCCACGGACGCCTCGCCGTTCTTCACCAGCCGGGCCAGGTCACGGACCTGTTCGGGCGAGGTGATCACCTTCAGGCCGCTGGCCACGAGGTAGGCATAGGCGACCGCGCAGGCGAAGAGCGCGTTGGAGCGCTCCAGAGCCGGGACGTGGATGAGGAGCTGGAGCAGTGCGGCGGCGCGGGCCGGCGGGTCGTCGTAGACGGGGACGTCGAATATCTCCGCCTGATGGCGTGCCACGGCCGCGACCAACGCGCCCCAGTCGGTGACCTGCGGGTCTCCCGGGGTCTTCTGTTCGGCGAGCATGAGGAGCCAGGCGAGGTCGATGCGGAGGTCGCTCAAGGGTTCAGCGGCGACCTTCGCGCGTGCCGCCCTCGCGGTCGGCGCCGAACTCCTCGGCGAAGAGCGCCTCGTACTGCTTCATGAAGTCACCGGCGGCCTCGACGAAGGTCTGGCCGACCTCCCCGGCGTCCTGTCTGACCAGCTCTTCTATGTAGCGGTTGACGCTCATGCCGCGGGCGGTGGCGCGCTCGCGGGCGACCTGGGCCGTGCCCTCGTCGACGCGCACGTTCAGCTGGGTCTTCGCCATACCTCGAAGCTAGCGCCGATGTGCTAGCAACGGCAAGGGCGGCCGGAATCGAAAAGTGATACCGGCTGTGCGGCGCATCACACTACGCTCGGCCGGACGGTTCAGCGACGGCAGCACGATCACCGAGCGAGGAGGCAGTCTTGTCCACACCTGCTGCGCAGCACGCCCCCGGTCCGGCCTCGGCCGACGGGGTCGCGGCCCGCGCCCGAGGTCTGACCAAGGCGTACGGCTCGGGCGAGACGGCGGTGATCGCCCTCGACTCGGTGGACGTGGACATCGCGAGCGGCCGCTTCACCGCGGTCATGGGGCCGTCCGGCTCCGGGAAGTCCACCCTCATGCACTGTCTGGCCGGCCTCGACACCGTCTCGGCCGGTCAGGTGTGGCTCGGCGGCACCGAGATCACCGGGTTGAAGGAACGGGAGCTGACCCGGCTCAGGCGGGACCGGATCGGGTTCATGTTCCAGTCGTTCAACCTGATCCCGACGCTGAACGCGCTCGAGAACATCACCCTGCCCATGGACATCGCCGGCCACAAGCCCGACCAGGAGTGGTTGGACCAGGTGATCGACACGCTCGGCCTGCGTGCGCGGCTCAAGCACCGGCCCGCCCAGCTCTCCGGCGGACAGCAGCAGCGGGTGGCCTGTGCCCGGGCGCTCGCCTCCCGTCCCGAGCTGATCTTCGCGGACGAGCCCACCGGCAACCTCGACTCCCGGGCCGGGCTCGAGGTCCTCGCGTTCCTGCGGCAGGCCGTCGACGACCTCGGCCAGACGGTCGTCATGGTCACCCACGACCCGGGCGCCGCCGCCCACTCCGACCTGGTGCTCTTCCTCGCGGACGGGCGGCTGGTGGACCGGATGGAACAGCCCTCGGCGGACGCCGTGCTGGAACGCATGAAACGCTTCGACGTGGGCCGCGCCCCACAGGCCGGCGGCCCGCTCGGCAGCGACCCCGAGGAGGGCTGACCCGGTGCTGAAGGCGACCCTCAGAAGTTTCCTGGCGCACAAGGGACGGCTGCTGCTGTCCGCGCTCGCCGTCGTCCTGTCGGTGGCGTTCGTGGCCGGCAGCCTGATCTTCTCCGACACGGTGACGCGCACCTTCGACCGGCTCTTCGCGTCCACCTCGGCGGACGTGACGGTGGAACCGGCCGACGACCTGCGCTCCTCCGTGCCGACCGGCGCGACCCAGACCCTCCCCGCCGCGCTCGCCGGACGACTGGCCCGGGTCGAGGGCGTCAAGTCCGCCCACGCGGACGTGAGCGTGCAGAACATCACCGTCGTCGACGCCGACAACAAGTCGGTCGGGCCGACCACCGGCGCGCCCACCGTCGCCACCGACTGGTACGTCACCGACCGCAGCCCGGTGAAGCTGACCTCCGGCCACGCCCCGCGCGGCGCCGGCGAGGCCATGCTCGACGCCGACACCGCCGACAAGAAGCACGTGCGGATCGGCGACGCCCTGACGGTGATGGCCCAGCCGGGCACGTTCAAGGTGAGGGTCGTCGGGATCGCCACCTTCACCACCACCAACCCCGGCGCGGCCCTGGTCTACCTCGACCCCGGCGCCGCCGCCGCCCAGCTCCTCGGATCGGCGGACAAGGCGACCGGCATCTCCGTCGACGCGGCCCCGGGGGTGAGCGACACGGTGCTCGAGCGGCGGGTCCTGGCCGCCCTCGGCGACGGGCGGTACGACGTGCAGACCGCCGAGGAGCGGGCCAAGTCGTCGGCCGAGGCGCTGGGCGGGTTCCTCGACGTCATCAAGTACGTGATGCTCGGCTTCGCCGGGATCGCCGTCCTCGTCGGCGTGTTCCTCATCGTCAACACGTTCTCGATGCTGATCGCCCAGCGCACCCGTGAGCTGGGCCTGCTGCGCGCCCTGGGCGCGGACCGCCGCCAGGTGCGGCGCTCGGTCCTCACCGAGGCGGTGCTGCTCGGGCTGGTCGGCTCCACCCTCGGGCTGGCCGCCGGCATCGGCCTCGCCGCCGGGCTGATCAAGCTCATGGGCGCGTTCGGCATGAACCTCAGGACCACCGAGATGGTCGTGGGCTGGGCGACTCCGGTGTCGGCGTACGTCGTCGGCGTCGGCGTCACCTTCGTCGCCGCGTATCTCCCGGCCCGCCGGGCGGCCGGCGTGTCCCCGATGGCGGCCCTCGCGGACGCGGACATCGCGGGGGTGGGCCGTCCGCTGAAGACGCGCGCCGTGGTCGGCTCGGCCGTCGGCGCGCTGGGCGCAGCCGCGCTCGCCGGCTGCGCGGCCTCGTCGACCACGTCGTCCGCGGCGTCCCTGCTGGGACTGGGCATCGTGCTCACCCTGATCGCCACCGTCATCGCGGGCCCGCTGCTGGTCCGGCCGGTGATCCGGGTCCTCGGCGGCGCCTTCCCGGCGCTGTTCGGCTCCGTCGGCCGGATGAGCCAGCGCAACGCGCTGCGCAACCCGCGCCGCACGGGAGCCACCGCCGCCGCGCTGATGGTGGGCCTCGCCCTGGTGGGCGGCATGTCGGTGGCCAGCGCCTCGATGTCCAAGTCGTTCGACCAGCAGATCGACAAAACGCTCGGCGCCGACTTCGTCGTCCAGAACGCCAACTTCACGCCGTTCTCCCAGGAGGTCACGGACGCGGTGCGCGACACCGAGGGCGTCGGCCTCGTGGTGCGGCAGCGGTTCGCCCCGCTCGCCGTGCGGCTGCCCGACGGCAAGCGCGTCGAGACGACCGCCGCCGGCTACGACGACCGGGTCGACGACGTCGCGCACATCCCGTACGCCGAGGGGAACACGGCGGCCGCGCTGGCCGAGGGCGCCCTCGGCATGGACGTCGACTTCGCGAAGGAGCACGGCGTACGGCTCGGCAGCGTGCTGCCGGTGGAGTTCCCCGGCGGCCGGACGACGTCGCTGAAGGTCGGCGCGCTCACCGACCAGGAGACCGGTGACGGCTTCGGCATGCAGGGCGGGCTGTTCCTCGGCATCGCCGCCGTCGAGAAGTACGTGCCCGGCGGGCAGGACTCCGCCCTGTACGTCAACGCCGGCTCCGGCACGAACGCCGAACAGCTGCGCCCCCTGCTGGAGAAGACGCTGGACGCGTATCCGCAGGTCCAGGCGCGGGACCAGGCCGACTACAAGAAGCTGGTGCACGACCAGATCGCCGTGCTGCTGTACCTGGTCTACGCCCTGCTCGGGCTGGCGATCGTCATCGCGGTGCTCGGCGTCGTCAACACGCTGGCGCTGTCGGTGGTGGAGCGGACCCGGGAGATCGGGCTGCTGCGCGCCATCGGGCTGGGCCGACGGCAGTTGCGCCGGATGATCCGGCTGGAGTCGGTGGTGATCGCGGTGTTCGGCGCGGTGCTGGGACTCGGGCTGGGACTGGTCTGGGGCGTGTGCATCAGCCAGGTGCTGGCGCTGCAGGGGATGAAGGCCTTCGCCGTTCCGTGGGGCACGATCGTCGCGGTGGTCGTCGGCTCGGCGGTCGTCGGCGTCGTGGCGGCGATGCTGCCGGCCCTGCGGGCGTCCCGGATGAACGTGCTGGCGGCGATCGCGCACGAGTGACGCGGCCGGTCGGCCGGGAGGGCGTCCGGATCCTGGAATTCCGGGTCCGGACGCATCGCCCGTGATGGGATCGCCGTATGTCTGATCTGCGCATACGGGCGGCGACGCCCGAAGACCTGGACGCCGTGCTGGCCTTCTGGAAGACCGCCGCCGAGGGCACGAGCATCAGCGACGACCGCGGCGGGGTGGAACGGCTGGCGGCCCGCGATCCCGAGGCGCTGATCCTCGCCGAACAGCTCGCCGAGCAGGGGGCCGAGTCGGGCGCCGGGTCGGGCGCCGAGCTGGTCGGCACGGTGATCGCCGGGTTCGACGGGTGGCGGTGTCATCTGTACCGGCTGGCGGTGCACCCGGAGCGCCGACGTCAGGGCGTCGGCACGGCGCTGCTCGCCGCCGCGGAGGAACGCTTCGTACGGCTGGGCGGGCGGCGCGGGGACGCGATGGTGCTCACCCGCAACGAGACGGCGCATCATGCCTGGCGCGCCGCGGGGTACGCGCCCGAGGAGAAGTGGCGGCGCTGGGTCAAGCCGCTCACCGGCTGACCCCGAGCCCCGCCCGGAACGCTTTGCCGATCCTTTACCCTTGGGGGGTCGTGCGGATCGTCCGCACGGCCCCCCGACGACCTCATGAAAGGTGTGAGCGTCCGCCCATGGGCGAGCCTCCCCGTACACCCGCCGGCGCGCGTTCCGGCGCCCGCACGCGTGCCCGCGCCCGTTGTCGCGCGCTCCGTCCCGCCCTGCCCGATCCTGGGACGGAGGAGACCCGATGACCGAAGTGCTGCTGCTCCTGGTGGCGATCCTGCTCTCGTTCGCGTGCGGCGCCTTCGTCGCCGCCGAGTTCTCGTTGACCACGGTCGAGCGCAGCGAGCTGGAGCGGGCGGTGGAGCGCGGCGAACGCGGCGCGGCCGGAGCGCTCAAGGCCGTGCGCAACCTGACCTTCCAGCTCTCCGGCGCGCAGCTCGGCATCACCGTCACCAACCTGGTCGTCGGCATGCTGTCCGAGCCGTCGATCGCGAAGCTGATCGCGGGACCGCTGGAATCGCTCGGCCTGTCCGGCTCCACGTCGAGCTCCGTCGCGCTGGTGCTGGGCACGGCCCTGTCGACCGTGTTCCTGATGGTCGTCGGCGAGCTGGTGCCGAAGAACTGGGCGATCTCCTCCCCGCTCGCGGTGGCCAAGAGCGTGGGCAACGCGCAACGCTGGTTCAGCGCCGCCTTCCGGCCCTTCATCAGCCACCTCAACGACACCGCGAACCACATCGTGCGCCGCGTCGGCGTGGAGCCCACCGAGGAGCTCGTCGCCGCCCGGGGTCCCCAGGAGCTCGCGGCCCTGGCCCGGCACTCCGCGCGGGAAGGCGCCCTGGAGGCGGACACCGCGGAGCTCTTCGTGCGCACGCTGAACCTGGCCGACCTCATGGCGGAGAACGTGATGACCCCGCGCGTGCAGGTCATCGCCCTGGACGCGACGGCGACCTGCGAGGACGTGGCCAACGCGACCCGGGCGACGGGCCTGTCCCGCTTCCCCGTCTACCGCGGCAGCCTCGACTCGGTCGTGGGGACGGCGCACATCAAGGACGCGCTGGCGGTCCCCGCCGGGCGACGCGCGCGCGTGCCCGTCGCCGAGATCATGCGCGACCCGCTCCTCGTCCCCGAGTCGCTCACCGTGGACCGGCTGCTGGACCGGCTGTCCGGCAAGCGGACGATGGCCGTCGTCATCGACGAGTACGGCGGAACCGCGGGCGTGGCGACGCTGGAGGACATCGTCGAGGAGGTCGTCGGCGAGGTCCGCGACGAGCACGACCCGCACGAGACGTCCGAACTGGCGCACGCGGGCACCGACGACGACGGCCGCGTCCTGTACTCGGCCGACGGCGCCGCCCGCACCGACCAGCTCGCACGCGTCGGCCTGCACGCGCCCGAGGGACCGTACGAGACGCTGGCCGGGCTGGTGGCCACCGAACTGGGCCGGATACCGGCCGTCGGGGACACCGTCGAGATCGCCGGCTGGCGGATGGACGTGGTGGACGCCTCCGGTCGCCGGGCGGCGCGCGTGCTGCTGCACGCCCCGCTCGCCGACACCCACGCGGAAGGGGCCGGGCAGTGACCGCCGTCCAGTTGCTCATCGGGCTGGCGACCCTCGTCGTCAACGCGTTCTTCGTCGGCGCCGAGTTCGCGCTGATCTCGGTCCGCCGCTCCCAGATCGAGCCGTACGCCGAACAGGGCGACCGGCGCGGACGCAGCGTGCTGTGGGGTCTGGAGCACGTGTCCGCGCTCATGGCCGCGGCGCAGCTCGGCATCACGCTGTGCACGCTGGTGCTCGGCGTGGTCGCCGAGCCGGCCATCGCGCACCTGCTGGAGCCGGTGTTCCACGCGGTCGGCGTGCCGGAGGGCGCCGGACACGCGGTGTCCTTCGTGATCGCGCTGACGGCCGCCACCTATCTGCACATGCTGCTCGGCGAGATGGTGCCGAAGAACATCGCGCTCGCCGAGCCGGTGCGCAGCGCGCTGCTGCTGGGACCGCCGCTGGTGACGCTCGCCCGGGCGCTGCGGCCCGTCATCTTCGCGATCAACGCGTTCGCCAACGGGCTGCTGAAGCTGCTGCGGATCGAGACGAAGAACGAGGTCACCGCGACCTTCTCGGACGCGGAGCTGGCACAGATCGTCCGGGACGCCGGCGAGGCGGGCCTCATCGACGACCGCGCCCAGGAGCGCCTGCACGACGCCCTGGAACTGGGCCGCCGCCCGGTGCGGGACGTCGTCCTGCCGCTGGAACGCGTCGTGTACGCGCGCGTGGGCGTCACTCCGGAGGGGCTGGAGCAGCTGGCGGCGGAGTCCGGGTTCTCCCGCTTCCCCGTGGTGGACGAGGGGCGCCGGATCGTCGGCTACCTGCATGTGAAGGACGCGCTGGACGCCTCGCCGCGCGACCAGGCGTTCCGGCTGCAGGACATGCGGGCCATCGCCCGGGTGCGGGAGGCGACCCCGCTGGACGACGTCCTCACCGCGATGCGGGGCAGCCGGACGCATCTGGCGGCCGTGCTCGGCTCCGACGGCAGGCTGTCCGGCCTGGTGACCATGGAGGACGTGCTCCAGGAGTTGTTCGGACAGCGGACGTAGGCCGTCCGCTCGGCGTGGAAGGGTCGGGCCGGACCGGTCCGACCGACCGACGGGTATGAGACTCGGGCTACCATCGGTGTCGCCATGCAGACGAACTCCATTCCCCCGTACTCCAGCCTGGTCGCCGTCGGCGACTCCTTCACCGAGGGCATGTCGGACCTGCTGCCCGACGGCTCCTACCGGGGCTGGGCCGACCTCCTCGCCGCGCGGATGGCCGTGCGCGCTCCCGGCTTCCGCTACGCCAACCTCGCGGTGCGCGGCAAGCTGATCGGACAGATCGTCGAGGAACAGGTGCCGGTGGCCGCCGCGATGGGCGCCGACGTGATCACCCTGGTCGGCGGGCTCAACGACACCCTGCGTCCCAAGTGCGACATGGGCCGGGTCAAGGGCCTGCTGACGGAGGCGGTGGAGCGGCTGGCCCCGTCCTGCAAGCAGCTCGTGCTGATGCGCAGCCCGGGCCGGCAGGGGCCCGTCCTCGAGCGCTTCCGGCCGCGCATGGAGGAGCTGTTCGTGTGCGTCGAGGAGCTGGCCGAGCGGCACGGCGCGCTCGTCGCCGATCTGTACGGCGCTCCCTCGCTCAGCGACCCGCGCATGTGGGACGTCGACCGGCTGCACCTGACGCCGGAGGGCCACCGCCGGGTCGCCGAGGCCGTCTGGCAGACCCTCGGTCACGAGGCCGAGGACGCCGACTGGCATCTGCCGATGCCGCCCACCCCGCCTCCGAGCTGGGCCGCCCGGCGGGTCGCGGACGCACGGTTCACCCGGCAGTACCTGCTGCCGTGGATAGGCCGCCGGCTGACGGGCCGGTCCTCCGGGGACAGCCTGCCGCCCAAGCGCCCCGAACTCCTGCCGTACGAGAGCCGGCTGTAGACGGACGAAGCCGGGTCGGCGCAGCCGATCCGCGCAGACGATCCGCGCCCGGGGCGCGGCCGATCGGGGCACGGGGCGACGCCGATCCGCGGGCGGCGACGCCTGTCCGCCCGCGGGGTGACCCCGGTCTCGTAGGTTCCGCCGAACCGGACCGCTGCGCCGACCTGCACGAAGCGCCAGTAGAATCCCTCCACTGTTCTACCTCGAACAGAATCCATGCAGGTCAGAAGCTGTACGAAGTGATCCACTAAAGATCATCTCTCACATTTTCTCCGTACTGGCCGGTATGGCCAGCCTTTCGCCCATCCCGTGGAACACGTCGAGGGCCTCCGCTGCGCCCCTCATATCCTCCACTTCGATGGACACGTACTTACGCTTCGTGAAGGCCGCGTTCGTGTGGCCGGCCCACGCCGCGAGGATGACGTCCGGGACCCCGCTGAGCGCGAGGGCCTTCAGCACCGCATGCCGGGCGTCGTACAGGCGCACCTGCCGCAGCCCGAGCCGCCGCATCGTGCGGTAGGCGTGCTCTCGCAGCTGTCGCGTGTTGAGCGGCATGCCCAGCTCGTTCACGACGACGTAGCCCGTCTCGGTGTACGCCTCGCCCGCGGCCAGCCTCTCCGCGGCCTGCCGGGCACGGAAGTGTCTGAGCGCCTCCCACGGCCCCTGAGGCAGCGGCAGGACGCGCTCACCGGACGCCGTCTTGGTGTCCTTCTCCAGCACGGTCACGTTGCCGATCATCGTGCGGGTGTTGGCGACGTCCAGCGTGCCGAGCTGCAGGTCGATGTCCGTCCAGCGCTGCCCGCACACCTCGGCCGGCCGAAGCCCCATCAGCGACAGCAGCAGCGGCGCGAACAGACGGTCCTCGACGATGCCGCGGATGAACGTCTGCACCTCGGCGACGGTCCACGGCTTGGGCCGATCCCGCTCCCGCTTGTCGGTCTTCTTGTCGGCCAGCGACGGCCGGACCTCGGCGGCGACGTTGACGGCGACGAGCTTGCGGACCACGGCCCGGCCCAGTGCACTGCGCAGCCGCATCAGGATGCCCTCCACCGTGGAGATGGCGAGCCGTGTCCCGGGCTCGCCGCCCTTCCGCCGGCCGCCGGCGACCAGGCCGTCGACGAAGTCGCGGACGTGGTCCTCGCCGAGCTCCTGGAGGCGGATGTGCCCGAGCTGGTCGTAGACGTGCACGAGGGCGAGCCGGTACGTGCGGATCGTCGTCTCCTCGACGTCCCGCCGCTTGTACTCCAGCCACTGGTCGAGCCACTCCCCTACCGTGATCTTGCTGGGGGTGATGAAGGTGCCAGCCTTCCGCTCGGTCTGAATCCGGGCGCGCTCCGCCAGCACCTCCTTCTTCGTGTCCCTGGTGATCGTGAGCTGAATCCGTCTGCCGCTCTCGTCCCGGCCTGCGTCGACCATCATGCGGTAACGGATCTTGCCGTTCTGCAGGACGACCTTCTTGATCTCAGCCATGCCCTCCCTCACTTCTTGAAGGATGCGCCCATCTGCGCCTACTCAACGATGCGCAGAGTCACTTCCGCTCATCCAGGAACTTCTGCAGGGCCTCGGGGTCGGCAACCAGGGCGCTGATCACGTTGGCCAACTGAGTCGCCACTGTCGCTTGCTGCGTGTGTGCCCCGGCAATGTGAGATCCGCCCGGCCTCATCCACGGCGGACGGGAGTAGAGGGCGTATTCGAGCGTGGCGGCATAGGCGTTGCTTTCGGATAGGCGTAGAGGCCTGGTGCCGTCGAGCCACGCCCAGGCTGTATCGGATGGAACTGATCCGCCACCTGTGATGTCGACGGTCTGTTCGGGTGAGTCCGTGGGGGGCAGCAGCAGCGCTGAAGGGGAGACGCCTAGCGCAATGGCGAGGGCCATCAGGTCGTCGACGTCGACTCGCCGTTCGCCTTTCTCGATGCGGGTGATGCCCGTGGCCGGGATGGACTGGCCGGCGTCCTTCAGCAAGACCGCCAGTTTCGTGGTCGAAAGCCCGCGCGCGTTCCTGATGCGTCGCAGGTTGGCCGCCACGTGTCGGCTAGTCGGTCCCCAACCGGGCCCCTTCGAGGGCTCGGGGATCTGCTTTGCAGTCTCATTCGCTGTCACTCTCGCAGCGTCCCATGCGAAACCTTGCACAGTCAACGCCAGTCCCGTACAGTCCAAGTAGCGCAGCGATCGCTGCGAATCTTGGAGGTATTGATGCGCAAAAGCGCAGCCTGCGGGCCTGACCTGGATGAATGGCTCACGCCGGTCGAAGCCGCCAAGCTCACCAAGCTCAGCGTCCGCACTCTGTCGGACAAGCGCTGGAAGGGCACGGGCCCCGTCTACACGAAGCTGTCTCCCGGCAAGGGTGGACGAATTCGATACCGCCGCCGCGATGTCCTGGCCTGGCTGTCCGGCATCAACTCGGCGAGCGCAGCCTGATGGGCACCGTACCCACGCTCGACGAGGTCCGCAGCTGGCCCGCCACGGTCGGAGTACCGGAGGCCGCCCGCGCGATCGGCGTCTCGAAGTCGCACCTGTACGAGATGGTCCGAAGGGGTGAGGCCCCGGTCAAGGTCCTCAGCTTCGGCGCTCGCCACCGGGTGTTGACGGCCTCGCTCGTCCGCCTTTTGGAAGGCGCATGAAACGGCCCGGCCGTCGGTGTCTCTAGCACCAGCGACCGGGCCTCACGCCCCAACCACGACAAAGCCCCGGCCTGCTTGGCGGCTGGAACCGGGGCCTGTCTTCACACGTGAAAGGACGCTGATGTCCAGCTTCCCACATTCGACGAAGGCGGACGAGGCGCTGCGCAGCGACCCCGCCCCCGGACGGACCGCGCTCTACCGCTTCTACGACGCCGACGACCAGCTGCTCTACGTGGGCATCACCAGCAACCCCAAGCAGCGCTGGAAGGCGCATGCGAGCGGTGCGGCTTGGTGGGCGCAGGCCGTCCGGAAGTCCGTCAAGTGGTTCGACTCGCGGCCCGAGGCGGCCGTGGCTGAGGCGCACGCCATCACCGCCGAGGTTCCGGCCCACAACGTCGTGCACAACCACGAACGGCACGCCCGGACCCAAGCCGAGTACGACGCTGTTCGCGCCGACCCGCGCCTTCTCCACATGACCGCCGAAGAGAAAGTCAGTTTCTTCACGGAGCTCGGCCTCCACACGGACGCGCGCTACTGGCAGCACGTCGTCGACGTCGTCAGCCAGGCACCCCCGCTCGGCCCGGAGCAGGTCAGTCGCTTGCGTGTCCTCATCTGGGGCTCTGACGGGCCGGACTCGAGCCCGTGACTCCTGGTTCGGTCGCCACACCCGCCGCCCAGCTCGTGGACGGGCGCGGGTGCGGCGCCGGGCCAACAACCCGCACTCCCATCCGTTCGCGAAGCCGAAGAACCACAACCCGCACCGCTTCGCCGCTCGTGACAGGACGCACGACGTGAACAGGAAGACCGCAACGCCCCAGCGCGGGACCAAGGGCGTAGCAACCAACATGGCGAAGGCCGACGACCCGATGGCGCTGTGGGCATCGAACGCCGTCACGCAGCTCCTCGACGGCCAGGACGAGCCGCCCGCATACGGATCCCCTGCATGGCGGCGACTGCCTGGAGACGACCCCCGCAGGGCCGCCGCGATCCTCACGGCGGCCGAGTCCTGGCGGCGGTTCGGGTGCGAGGACATGTCCGTGATCGAGGCAGCGGAAATGTGGCGCAGGTACGGCAGTGACCAGGTGCTGACCTGGTTCAGGGAGTCCTCTGTGTCACACCGCCCGCTGGCCGACCGTAGGACCCTCGCCGAGCTTGACGCCCTGTCGAAACCGAAGCCGCCGCGCCCCGTACAGGCCACCGCAGGCTGGCCGCCCGTCGCGATCCCTGGCCGACCCGGCTGGCATCGGCACCTCGTCGACGGCCAACAGATCGACCTCCGCGACAACGCACAGGAGGGCGCCGCGTGACCCCCGCGCAGGACCCCATCGACCCCTCGCTGCGCATGCTGACGGGACTGCCGGTCCCCGACGAAGAGCCGCTCGACGATGGCATGTGGGAAGGCGGAGACTCCACCGGGGGATGGACGTCCGGTCCTCGGGCTGTCGCCGCCTTCCCGCCACCACCCCGCGCCGCCCGGACAATGCGGACCCGGGACGACATCGGCAACGCCCAGCGGCTCATCGACCGGTACGGGCCCATCGTCCGCTGGGTGCTCATCGTCAAGGGCGGCGAGTGGGCCGTGTACGACGGCCGCCGCTGGGCATTCCGCGGCGGCGACACCCTCGTGCGGACCCTCACCCGCCTCACCGTCGAGGACCTGCCCAAGACCGAGGCCTTGTCCTACAGCGCCGAGAACCCGGTCGACGAGAAGGGCAAGAAGCTGCCCAGCGACCGGGACGTGTTCCTCGCCTACGTCTCCAAGCTGCGCGACCACCGCGTCATGGGCCGCGCCATCTCCGCCGCGTCGTCGTTCCCCGAACTGCACGCGCAGCCGGAGGACTTCGACGCCAACCGGCGCTGGCTGAACCTGCCCAACGGAATCCTCGACACCGACAAGGTCCTGCTCAAGCCGCACAACCCGGACCTGATGCTGTCCCGGATGTTCGGCGTTCCCTACAACGAGCGCGCCCAAGCAGCGGTCTGGGAGCGCTTCCTGACCATGAACATCCCCGACGAGAACACCCGCCTCTACCTGCAGAAGGCGGCCGGCTACACCCTCTCGGGACTCTCCAACGAGAAGACGCTGCTCTATCTGTACGGACCATCCGACACAGGCAAGAGCATCTTCACCGGCGTCATGTCCCGTCTCTTCGGCGAGTACGGGCTGGTCGCCTCCGACGGTGCTCTGCGTCCGCGCCGCGAGGGCACCGTCAACAACGACGTCGACGGCATGGCGGGCAAGAGGTTCGTCACCACCTCCGAGTCCCGGCCGGGCGAAGAGATGGACGAGGCCCTCGTGAAACGCCTCACCGGACGGGACGAGCAGACCACCCGAGCCCTCTACCAGAACAACCGGACATGGACGCCCGAGTGCGTGATCTGGGTGTGCTCCAACCAGTACCCGAAGATCACCGGCGACGACGACGCCATCTGGACGCGCATCCGGGTCGTGCCGTTCCTGCGGCAGTTCCTTGCCGGAGACCCCAACCGTGACGAGCGACTCGAAGAGAAGCTTCACGCCGAGATGGAAGGCATCTTCGCCTGGGCCGTGCGCGGGCTCCGCATGTACCTCCGAGACGGCCTGATGCCGCCCCCCGAGGTCCTGCACGCGGGCGAAGCATTCAGGACCACAGCCGACGGTGTCACGGCTTTCGTAGCCGAGTACACCGAAGACGGGTTTCTGACGATCGAGGAGTCCGCCTGGGCGCCGCGCACCGAGCTCTACGAGATGTACAAGCGGTGGTGCAAGGAGTCCGCCATGCGCGAGCCTCTGCGCCCCTCCCGCTTCTACGCCCGGCTCGACGTGTCGTACCGCGCCGCCAAGGTGAACGGCACCCGCGGCTACGCCGGCATCACCACCGGCCCCAAGAAGCTGGCTCCGGAAGCGTGGAGCCGCTGATGTACCTGCCCCCACCTGCCCCCTTCGGCAACCTGCCCCAAGCTGCCCCCGGAAGCTGCCCCCAGCCACACACGTCCCTCCCGCCGCTGCGCCTTTCCACAACCGTTGACCTGCACTTTCGTGGCTGGGAAGCGAGTTATCCACAGGGGGCAGCTTGGGGGCAGCTAAGGGCAGCTACGAGGGGGCAGGTGGGGGCAGCTTGGGGGCAGGCAAAAGACCGTACCTGCCCCCACCGGAAACCACGGTTGACCTGCATGGATTCCTCTCAGGGGGCAGTAAGGGCAGGTAATTGCAGGGACTTTCCTCTATGGAGCCTTCAAGGAATCGGACATAAAAGCCCATTCGGGTCACGGATTTGGGCTCTCCCTCTCACCGCAGAAAGTTCGCGCGCGTACCTGCCCTCTCTGCCCCCTCCGCTTCGGATGGGGACCCCATGACCGAGACCTCCACCACCTACCGGGAAGTCGCCGCTGCCCTCGTCGAGGAACACGGCTGGGACCGCGCCACCCTCATCGCCACCGCCGTCCGCGGCTACGTCTACAACCGCCCCGACCCCGGCCCATACCGCGAGACCGCCGAACCCCTCTACCGCCGGCTCGGCTGGGAACAGGCCGCACTCCTCGCCTCCTGGTTCCGCGACTCCCGCAACTGGCCCGGACCCAAGCGCACCGGCCGACGCCTCCCCGGCGGCTGGCCAGCCGCAGCCAAACCCCAAACCGACCACTGACCACCGGCCAACCCGACGAAGGAGCAGCACCGTGCAGTCCAGCTACAAGACCGACGACCGCGTCATCGTTCCCGCCATCAGTCTTTGCCCCGTCGAGTACATCGACGGCCCGGCTGAACCCCCCGTCGAGGGCATCATCACCGGCCCGAGCACCCCGTTCTGCGGCACCTGCCACTGCCAGCCCATCGACCCGGACCACGCGGGCGACGGATCCCTGTGCTGCCCCGGCCCGCACTACTTCGTGCGCTTCAACTGCCCGCACCCGTGCCAGTCCGGCGAGGCGCACGAGCACGTGATGACGTTCGCCGCCCACGAGATCACCGCGTCCCGGCACCTGCGCTCCGTCTGACCCGCACGCGACGGCCGGCCCGCGGGAGACGGGCCGGCCACCCACCCAGCATCCCAGACCCATGGAAAACAGCCAGACGCCCACACCCCATGGAAAACACCCCGCCAAAGCACCGCAGAAAGTGAAACGCCAATGACCAAGAAAGCCGGCCCCTACCCACGACTGCGCGTCCCCCTCCCCGTCAAGGCCACCGAGGGCCTCGCCGTCGTCGACCTCGTCCTCGGGCACGGACTGTCCTTCCGCCAGGCCGCCGGACAGCTCGGCATGAGCACCTCGACCGCGTGGCGGCGTCACTGGTTCGTCCTCGACTGGCTCACCCCCGAACGCCACGGACGCCCGCCCGGCCCGCTGCCCCCGCAGCGCGGCACCCGCGCCTGCCCCCGCGGCCGGCCATGGATGCCGACCCTCGACGGACCCCCACCCCCGAACGAAGGAGTACGACGATGAACCCCACCCCCGCCCGTGATCGCGCATCAGCCGTGTTGTGGCTGGCCGCGGGTCAGACGAAGCGGGCTGCAGCCGAGGCCGCCGGCGTCTCACCGAACACGATCACCGAATGGCTACGGAACCCCGTGTTCGCCGGCGAGGTCGAGGCGACCCGCGCCTTGTACAGCGAGCGGCCGCAGGATGCGCGTGCGCTCCTGAAGCACCTCGACGGTGTCGCCGCCCGCCTCGCCCCGAAGTGCGCGCCGACCGTGGACGCCGGCGGTGTGCCGGTCCGGGTGTCCATGCCGCCCGGAACGTCGCCGCGGAAGCGGGAGCGGCTGATCGGCCGCGCGATCGCTCGAGGACTGCGAGCAGCGCGGGAGGCGGAGTCATGACCAGCCACGTCGAGGCCGAGGTTCAACGCCGCATAGCTGCGGCCCGCGTGAAGGCGGAGGCGGACCGCAAGCGCCGGGAGGAACTCGCTGCCGCGCGTGCTGCAGGGCTTGTGCGACGTCACCGGCAGAAGCTCGCCCGCCTCGCCGAGAAGGGCCTCGAGCTCGCCCCGCTCCTCGACAACACCACCTTCGCCGCATCCGGCGCCTGACCCCAGACCAGGGGTGGGCACCAACGCCCACCCTTCAACACGCAAGGAGACCAATCGTGATCGACTTCAACGGCAGCCCGCTCGAGGTACTCATCCCCGGCGACCGGACCCACCACTTCGTACTGCCCCTCGACCGCAGCGCCCTCCCGGCCAAGACGCTGAAGGCGATCGAGCAGTTGGAGACGGCTCGCGACGACGAGTCCGCCGTGCGGTCGAAGAAGGCCAACGACCGGGCCGCCCTCGACAAGGCGCAGGACGCCGTGAAGGACGCCCTGAACGGTGTGTACGACACGGCCGCGGCGACGTCCCGCGGATCCGCCGAGCACCATCGCGAGCAGGCCGCCTACGCCACCGCCCGGTTCGGGCGCGCCATCAGTGAGGCGCAGGGCGCGCTACAGGCGGTCGTCGACCATGCCCGGCAGGCGGAGAACCCGGGTGGTGTCGGCTTCCCGTCCGACCCGCGTCTGACCTCCCCCACGGTGCAGCAGTTGCGTGTGATCACCGAGGCCCTCGCCAACCTGCCCGCCATCCCCGAGGTGGCCTGAGATGGCCGGCACGGAGAGGAAGACTCGGACTCGCCCGCCGACGCCGGCGGAGCGGCACGCCGCCCGCGCCCTCGGCCAGCCCGACCCGGGGGAGGTCGTCGAGGACATCACGCCCAGCGCATCCCTGCTTGCCGAGCGGCTGTCCGCGCCCCGGAAGTCGGCGAAGCCGAAGGGCATGCAGACGGCGGACTGGTACGCCATCCGCGCTCGAGGCGGCGAGGAGCCCGACTCCGCAGCCTGATATTCACCGCCCGATGATTTGTGCCCGACTGTCACCATGACTGTCGGGCACAGTCGCGTTACGGCTACTCGTGAGAGTGCGTGTCCAGCACGTTCACGATGTGGTCGATGCCCGCCAGTGCCTCGGCTGCCTGCTCCTGCCACTGTGCGGCCAGCTCCGGCGTCACCTCCGCCCCCAGCTCTCCTACACCCGACAGGCCAGCGCAGAGGCCCGACAGACCAGCCACACCCGCAGCCACATTCTTTCGCTGCACCGGGCGCACCGGGATGGGCTCGGAGTTGACCGGGACATCAGCCGCGCCCGACCGGTCGCGGAACTTCTGCCGCAGCACCTCGACCACCTCCCGCGCCTCGGCCAGATCGCCGCTCCACTGATCCACCTCAGCGGAGTCGGCAGTGCCCTCGACGGACCCGGTCCGTGTGAACGCCTCACAGAGGCCGCCCAGGTGCGCCATGCCGCCGGACAGCGCCTTGAGCTGGGACCGCTGCGGCATCCGTCGGCCGCGGGCATCGAGCAGCGGGCGGGCGGCGGCGGCCCCGGTCGACGCGCGTTGCCGGTACGCCTTCTGACGGCACGCCGCCGAGCAGTACCGGGAGTCCGCCCGCCCGGTCGTGACGGTCGTGCCGCATGTCTCGCACGGCTGGCCGCTCCCGTTGTTGCCGTTACGGGTGCGCGTGAGAGACGTGCTGCACGAGTGTGAGCATGTCACCCTCTTCAGTAGCGGGTCGGAGTTGCGGACGACCTGACGGCCGCACGCCGCGCACGGTTCTGCCGGCTGCTCGGTCCCGCGGCCGGCGAGGCTGTACCACTCGAACCGGTCCCGCTGCCGCTCGGTGAAGGCGGTGGACACGATCCGCCCGTCCTCGGTGGTGGAGAAGCCGCGTCGATAGCAGGGTTCGCAGATCAGCTCTCGTACACCCCAGCGGCGGCGCCCTTTGGACCGTGCGGCCTCGACGAGGAACCCGGGGCCGGCGATCTCGCCGTCGCACATCGGGCAGACGACCGGACTCATACCGTCACTCATAGCCGTAACGCTACTCGCAAGCCGAAAGCCTGTCACGCGTAGCCGTAACGGATCCGCTACAGCCCAACCGGGTGAGCCCCAACGGCTTCTGACTCACGATAATGTTCGTTCTTATGAGCCAGAGTTGGGAGATCGAGGCACGGCCCTACACCCCGCTGTCGGCCGTCTCGAACCTCACCCCGCCCCTGTCCGCTGCCGCTCGCGAAGCTCTCGCCGCCGGCACTGCCGACTCCACTCGCCGCGCCTACTCAGCCGACTGGGAAGAGTTCACCGGCTGGTGCGCCGCGACGGGACACGCCCCACTGCCGGCCGCACCCGAGACTGTCGTCGAGTACGTCACCGCGCTCACGACCATCCCGCGGCCGAGGACCGGGCGGCCGTACTCGCCCAGCTCGATCGAGCGGGCCGTCGCCGCGATCCGCACCGCGCACTCCGCCGCCAACCTCACCCCGCCCAGCACCAAGGGCGCCCGCATGGTCCTGCGCGGGTACCGTGACCGGCTCGCCCGCTCCAAGGACCCCGCCGCCAAGCCTCGCAAGGCGCAGCCGGCCGTACCGACGGCGCTCCGGACGATGCTCGCCACCCTCGACCGCGACACGCTCATCGGGAAGCGGGACGCCGCCCTGCTGCTCCTCGGGTACGCCACCGCAGCGCGCGTGTCCGAGCTGGTCGCCCTCGACCTGGCCGATGCCCCCGAGACCGAGCAGGGCATCGAGGCGTCCGTCTACCGGCGCAAGATCAAGGCATTCACGGACACCGCCGTGCCGTTCGGCTCCAACCCGGCGACCTGTCCCGTGCGCGCCGTCCGCGGCCTACGGGAAGCCCTCGCGGAAGTCGGCCGGACCGAGGGCCCGTTGTTCGTCCGCGTCGACAGGCATGGCCGTATGGCGCCGCCGATGTTCCGTCGCGGGCTGCCGATTGGCGACCCGTCCGGCCGGCTCACCGCTCAGGCCGCCTCGCAGGTCGTCGAGCGCGCAGCCGAGGCGGCAGGCCTCGAAGGGCAGTGGTCGGGGCACAGCCTGCGCCGAGGATTCGCCACCGCCGCCCGCAAGGCCGGTCACGACCTCGTGCGGATCGGCCGGCACGGCGGATGGGCCGACGGCTCACGGGCGTTGCTCGGCTACTTCGAAGACTCCGACAAGTGGGAGGACAACCCCGTTACCGGGACAGGGCTGTAGCTGGAGCGGCCTCCGGTAGTCTGGCTGACAGCTCAGGCATGGCATGGCGCGGAAAGGCGCTGCACGGGACGGGCGTCCCACAACTGAGTCGTGCAGCGTCACATTCCCCATGCACACAGGAGTCACCATGCCGACTCAGATCTCCGCGCAGGAAATCGAGATCGTCAACGCCCTGCGCCGCGCCCGCCGCCAGTGGCTCAGCGCCCGCGACGTCCAGGCCCGCACACCGAACACCGCCGCCCGCACCGTCCGGGCAGTCCTGCTGAAGCTCGCCCGGGAAGGCGTCGCCGACTACGTCGAGGTCTTCCCGGGCCGCCGCTACCGGCTCGCAGCCGACGCCGAGGAGAAACACGCCGCGTACTTCCTGAAGGTCTCGACGGCCGCCGCCGCCCTCGGCTGCGATGTGCGAGGCGTGGCGACATCCACCTACTTCCACACCACGGACGCGGCCGAGGCGATCCTCCGGGAAGGCTTCCGCGACGGAGAGGGCGGCTACATGTTCGCCAGTCTCACGCTGCGCGGCGTGTTCCTCGCCGACATGCCGGTCGGCGTGAACGAGGGGGCCAAGGGCGAGGACGTCCTCGCGGTGACGCTCCCGTCCGGTCTCGATCTCGCTGACTACGAACTCGTGCAGGAAGGGAGCACGTACCGCGAGTGGTGCGTGCCGGCCGCGCTGCTCAACACGCACGGAACCTTGAGGCTGCTCTCGGGGGAGGAGGAAGAGGAGTTGGCCCGGAGGCGCTGGCTCGCCTGATCGGCCGCACGAACGATGCCCCGCCGTTGGCGCTGTCCATCGGGCGGGGCATCGGAGTGTTCAGCGTGTGCAGCCAGCAGACGGTGAACAGTGATATCAGCAGGCTACGAGCCGCCACTGACAGCCGCGGCCCTGCTCACGCTCGACGCCCACCACGCGCCGCCTTGCATGGTCGGCGTCCCCCTGGCGTTCAGCCCGGCGGCGATGGACCGCCAACTACGGCCAGCCGTCCGCTCGAGCGCGATACGGTCCACGACTTCCGGCGGTACGGGCGTCCCTCGCCGGTGAATGTGCCGCACACCCGCCCGGCTGCGGAGCCGGCCAGCGTCGACCGCCACGGCCAGGAGGACAGCCTCCTCCCACGGGTCCAGATGCAGTGCAGCGGAGAGTCGTTCGGCGACCTCGACGGACGGCGGCCGCCGCTCGCCCTCGATCGCCTGCACGCACCCCTCCGACACGTGCAACACCTTGGCGAGGCGCTCCCGGGACAGGCCTGCCCGCAGCCGTGCGCTGCGCACCATCGCACCCAGCCCATGCGGCAGGGGCGCCCATCGGGGCGACATGGTCTGTGACATACCCGGATACCTCCACAGGCTTTGAATCATCGGCTCGATGCATTCTCTATCTTCGATTCAAAGGTTCATTGGAGTATCCTTCCAGTAGGACGACCGAGAAAGCCGGGCCGAGGTCCAGCAGCCGTGATGGCTGTCCGAGCGTGATGCTCCCGGGGACGCAGGCACGGTGCATGGCGGGCGAAGGAGCGGCAGGTACCGCCGCGAGGCCAACGCAGGATGCGACGCCGAGCACGAGGAGCGGGCCAGCTCGGGCCCGCGTGACGTCCGCTCCGCGATCCTTCACGCCCCCAGGGGTTTCCTGTGCCGCGCACCTTCTCCGGCCCACGCCTGCGTGATCAGCGCCGTCTCGCCGGCCTCTCCGTCCACGACGTCGCCGACCGCATCGGCCGCTCCTGCTGGTCGATCTACGCCTACGAGCGCGGCCAGGCCGTCCCGCCGATCCCTGTCGCGGACGCTATCGCCGACGCCCTCGGTCTCCCCCTTGACCGCTTCCTCGCCGACGACCGCCAGGCGGTGGCGTAGTGGCCGGCTCATTTCGCATCGCAGAGGGCTTCGTCGAAGTAACTGCAGATGAGAGCGCCTACGACCGCGCCATGGACCGGCTCAAGTCGAAGCGCAACCAGGTCGGCGTACAGCTCAAGCTAGACGACCGGGACGCGACCACGCGCCTCGACCGCTTCCTGCGGGACCGCACCCTCGGCATCAAGCTGAAGGTCGACGAGTCCGCCCTGACACGGCTCCGGCTGCGGGACATCGAAGCCACGATCAACCCGAAGATCTCCGAGTCCGCCTATCGCATCGCACAGAACAAACTCGACCGGCTCACCGCCGACCGGTACGTCAACATCCGCGCGTCGATGGACACAAGGGTCGCCGCGAACGACCTCGCGCTCCTCACCCGCCGCCGCACCGCCCGCGTCGTCGCGGACGCAGACACCCGCGTCGCAGCCGACGACCTCGCCGTCCTGACCCGCCGGCGGACCGTGCGCGTAGACGTCGACGTCGACCGATCCGCCCTCACCTTCCTCACCGGCGTAGGCAGCGCAGGGAGTTCCGCCGGCCTGCTGTCCTCCCGGTTCGCCGGCCTCGCCGCCGCCGCTCTCTCCGCCCTGCCCGCGGTCGCCTCGCTGGGCAGCAGCATCGTTCAGATGGGGCCGGCCGCCGCCCTCGCCGTGCCTGCCCTGGGCGGTCTCGTCACGGCCGTGGCGACCCTCGCCGTGGGCCTGCACGGGGTTGGTGACGCCTTCCGGGCCGCGGGCCAGAAGAGCGGGCAGAGCGGCGCGTCGGCCGCCGCTGCCGCGCGTGCGGTCGCCGCCGCGCAGCTGAACGTCATGCGGGCCACGCGCTCCCTGAAGGAAGCCCAGACCGATGCGGCCCGGCAGATCGCCGACGCGCAGGGCCGGGTGAAGGAAGCGGCCGAGGACGTCCGTGACGCCGAGGTGAAGGCCGCCGCCGACCGGCAGGCCGCGCTACGCCGAGTCGCCGACGCCGAACGCAACCTGACCGACGCAGCGAGGGACGCGAAGCAGGCCGAACTCGACCTGACCGAGGCCCGCCGGGAAGCCGCGCAGCAGCTCGAGGATTTGAACAACCGGCTGGTCGACGCGCAGCTTGACCAGCGTCAGGCCGTCCTCGATCTGCAGGACGCGGAGAAGGACCTTGTCGCGGTCAAGGCCAAGGGCGCCGCAGCGTCCGCCTCCGACATCGAGGAGGCGCAGCTCGGCTACGACAAGGCCGTTCAGCGGCTGCGGGAGCAGCAGACCGAAACGGCCCGGCTCACCGAGCAGACTGCCGCGGCGAACAAGGCCGGCGTCGAGGGCTCCGACACGGTCACGGCCGCGCAGGCGAAGGTGGCGGACGCGCAGCGCACCGTCGGCGACCGCACCCGCGACGTGCGCGACGCCCAGGCGGAGGCGGCGAAGGCCGCGAAGGACGGCGCCGAGTCCGTCCGCGACGCACAGGAGAAGCTCGCGCAGGCGCAGCGGGGTGTAGCCGACGCTCAGGTGGCAGCGGCCCGCCAGGTGAGGGCCGCACAGGAAGCCGTCGCGGACGCCCAACGGTCCGTGAACGACTCGATGGCCAAGGGTGCAGCGCAGGCCGACAAGTACGCGGAGGCCATGGCGAAGCTTTCGCCGAACGCCCGCGACTTCGTCACCTCCATCCGCGCTCTCGGGCCCGGCTTCTCCGCGCTGCGGATGCAGGTCCAGGATCGTTTGTTCCGTGGGCTCGGCGACTCCGTCGCCCGCTTGGGAACCGCGGCGCTGCCCGCTCTGAAGTCCGGTCTCGGCGGGATGGCGGACATCCTGAACGGGATGGGCCGCGGCCTCGCGGACACCTTCACCCGGCTCGCCGACCAGGGCCTGCTGAAGCGGGTGTTCGACGGCTTCAACAACGGCATGAGGCCGCTGCAGAAGATTCCCGGACAGCTCGGGCAGGCCTTCGTGCAGCTGGGCATCGCCGCCTCGCCTGCGTTCGCACGGATCAGCACGGCGGGCGCGAACGCCGCGACCCGCATCTCCGACAGGCTGACCGCCGCGTTCCAAGATGGCCGCCTCGAGGCCGCCATCAACCACGGGGTCGCGGTCGTCAAGAAGTTCGGGCGCCTCGTCGGCGACGTGTTCGGCACCCTGAAGAACGTCCTCCACGCTGCGTCGGTCGGCGGCGGCGATGCGCTCACGAACCTGGGCGCCGCGTTCAAGGAGATGCGGCGGGTCACTGGCCTGCCGGAAATGCAGGACGGCCTGACCCGCATCTTCCGCATGTTCCACGAGATCTCGTCCCTCGTGACCGGTGTGTTCGGTGCCGCGCTCGAGGCGCTGGTGCCGATCATCGCCCCGTTCGCCGACAAGATCGCGGGGATTGCCGGCGCGCTCAGGGGTCCGCTGATGGACTTCTTCGGCTTTGTGCGGGATCACCACGCCGCGTTCGGGGCTCTGGCTACGGGCATCCTCGCCATCGTTGCGGCGGTGAAGCTGTGGTCTCTCGCGACGAAGGCGCTGGCGGCGGCTCAGGCTCTGCTCACGGCGGTCATGGCGGCGAACCCCATCACTTTGATCGCTCTCGCGGTCGTCGGTCTGGCGGGCGCGTTCGCTTACGCCTGGCATGAGAGTGAGACGTTCCGCAACGTCGTCACGGGCGTGTGGGAGGCCGTGAAGGGCTTCTTCGCCGGAACGTGGGACTGGATCAAGGAGTATCTGATTCAGCCGTTCCAGCGCCTCTACGACGTGCTGGTCGGGCACAGCATCATCCCGGATCTCGTCCACTCGATCGTCGGCTGGTTCACGCAGTTGTGGACGAAGACGAAAGAGATCTACACCGCGCTGAAGACGTGGCTGGTCAACCTGTGGAACAGCATCTGGTCGTCGCTGACGTCCCGCTGGAACAGCTTCTGGTCGGGCCTGCGGACGGCGACGTCCAACGCGTGGGCGAGTTTGAAGTCGGGCTTCAACTCGTTGAAGACGTCGCTGTCGAACACGTGGAACGGGATGTGGACCGGCCTGTCGTCGAAGGTCGCATCGATCATCACGACGATCAACGGGAAGATCGCCGCGTTCAAGACGAACATGACGAACGCGTTCTCCCTGCTGAAGACGGGGATCGGCGTCGTCTGGGACGGCATCAAGTCGAAGATCGGCACCCCCGTGAAGTGGGTGGTGGATCACGTCTACAACAACGGCATCCGCAAGATGTGGAACACCGTCGCCGGGAAAGTCTCGTCGAAGCTGACGCTGCCCGCGATCTCGCTGGGCTTCAACTCCGGTGGTGTCGTACCGGGTAGCGGAAGCCGGGACACCGTGCCGGCGATGCTCACGCCGGGCGAGCGGATCCTGTCGACGGAGCAGGTCGCCAAGCTCGGCGGGCATCGGGGCATTGACGCCATGCTCGGTACGGACCGGCCGGCGAAGACGGGCGGGAACCCGACGCCGCAGCAGGAGCGCAAGCAGCACCAGGCGGTGCCTGGCTATGCGGACGGCGGGATCATCGGGAAGGTGACGTCGGCGATCGGCGGCGCAGTCTCGTCGGCCGCTTCGTGGGCGAAGGATCTCGTCGTGGGTGGTCTGCAGGCGGCGGCCCGGAAGGCGATCTCAGCGCTTGTGGGTCCGCTGATCGGCCGGATTCCGGCTGGCGGTGTCGGCTCCCTGATGAAGGGTCTGTCCAGCAAGGCGCTGGATTCGATGCTGAGTTTCCTGGGGGGAGAGGACAAGAAGGCGAAGGGCGGCCCGGCGGTTCAGAAGGCGCTGGCCTGGGCGCGGACGCAGGATGGCAAGCCGTATCAGTGGGGTGGGGACGGGAACCCTAGCTTCGACTGCTCGGGTCTGGTCTCCGCTATCGAGTCGGTGATCCGGGGGGAGCGTCCGCACCGCCGGTGGGCGACGGGTTCGTTCGTCGGGAACTCGGGCCCGGCGGGTTGGGTGCGGAACCTGAACAGCCCGTTCATGATCGGGGTCACGAACGCCGGGGTGGGGCACACGGCTGGCACGCTGGCCGGGGTGAATGTGGAGTCGCGGGGCGGCGACGGCATCGTCATCGGCCGGGGTGCCCGCGGCTACAACGACCCCCTCTTCACCTCGAGGTGGGGTTTCGCGCCGGCCGCGAAGTACGACAGCGGCGGCCTGTTGCAGCCGGGCGCAACGCTCGCGATCAACAAGACGCGCAAGCCCGAAGCCGTCCTCACGGCGGAGGAGCACGAAGCGTTCCGCAGCCTTGTGCAATCTGGGCTCCAGTCGATGGCTGCGGGTGGGGTTCAAGTGACGCTCAACATGACCGTGAACAGTGCCACCCTGCCGAGTCCCTTGGAACGGCGCCGCTTCGCGACGGGCATGGCCGACGACATCAAGGAAGCCTTGCGGAAGCTCGACAACAGCAGGAGGCGCTGATGGGCCAGCGACTGCGCCGCCGTGCCTGGCGGTCGACACCGAAGAGGCGCACCAGCGTGGGCCTGGCCGAAGGGCTGACAGCCGACTATCCGCTGCCCTGCCGGGTACTGAAGGGCCTCGACCTGATCGCCTGCCCGCAGTGCGAGGCGGCCGACGATCTCGTGGTCGCGATCGACGGCAACGACCGCAGCGAGACCGCTTCGTACATGACCTGCCCGGAAGGCCACAGGTGGGCGGAGCCGCGGTTCCCGCGCCGGCTGGGCGTCGAGCTCCTGGAGAGGTACATCGCGGACGGCAAGCACCTGTAGCCAGGGGTGCGCGTCAGTCCCGACCCCCACGGTCGTAACGGCCGCGCTGGTCGCCGCCAGGGGTCCTCACCAGTGAGGACCCTTTCGCGCATCGAGCGAAAGCACTGGTCAGAAGGCTGGACGTGTGAGACACACGTCCAGCTCGCGGGTGATGCGCAAGCCCGGGTGCGGTGCGGCCCCGGCCGGGACGTGCTCCGACCGGGGCCAGGATCCCGCCCACCCCCATGACGCCTGGGGTGCGAGGCAGGCGGGCCGCTGGTGTTGCCTCAGTCCTTGGGCGGGACGATGAACGCCCGCTTCGGTTGCGGCTGCGGGTCACGGGACCGGGGCTGCTGTGCGCGCTTCCACGCCGCCACCACTTCCGCGTACCTCGGGTCAATCCACTCGGACATGCGGCCTCCCTTCAGCAGGGAGGCTAGACCACACCGCCCGGCTTCGGCTTCGGTGTGATGACGATGGTGCAGTCAGGTGAGTGCTGGCACTTCGCCGCCACCGAAACGAGAGTCTCGTCGGACGGCGGACCCCACAACTGCGGGTCGGCCTCCCACCCGAGTTCGCCGATCTTCTCGCGGGTCCGGTCCAGGATCGGCGGGTCATAGTTCGTCGGATCCCACCCCGGATAGTGGTGGACGAAGGCGCCGCCGAGCCGCTGACACAGCTCCGCGTACACGGCGGTGTGCAGGATGAGGGCGTGCCAGCCCTCGTCCACGATCCGCGACGGGGCAAGGCCGACGCCCGGATTGGCGGAGCAGGCGGCCACGAACTTGAGGCCCTCCTCGACGATCCGGCCGGCCATCTCTGCGGCCATGTCCGGGTTGCCGTCCATCACGGTCGCGCGGCAGCCGGCGAACTCCTCGTCGCTGATGAGCATGCGGGCGAGCGCGGGCATGGGCCCCGGGTCGGGCATGGGTCCCGGCGGTATGGTCACGTTCTCTCCTTCGCTGGTTGCGGATGGGGATGGCACCGCCCGGGGCCGGGGTTCTTCGCGGGATTCACCGGCCGGGCGGGGAGCTCGTGAGCGGAGCCTGCTGTCGGGGCAGGGAGAGCCTGTACAGGGCCGCGCTGTCGGGGCAGTAGTCGTTGTGCGAGCAGCGGGCGCACGTCTTGACGTGCAGGGCGTACACGCGGGCGGCCTCTTGCCCGGTGCAGGCATGGCAGGCCTGCGGCGTCCACCGCTGCAGCGTCCCGCCGAGAGGGCTGATCCGCGGCCCCAGGTCCACGGCCGGGCCCTTCCCGCACCAGACGCAGCGGCTCCCGTCGACCCGTTCGGGGGCGAGGCCGGCCGCCCTCGGCACGGGCAGCATCTCCGCGGCGCGGACGAATCCCAGGTTCACCGGTGGTCGGCGACGGGCTGAAGGTCGTAGGCCTCGCGGCAGGAGACGCAGGCGAAGAGGCGGGCGCCGCTCGTGTCCCGGACGAGCCTCGCGGTGTTGGAGTAGGCCTGATGCCATGCGCAGAAGCCAATGCCGGTAGTTCGGGGGATGGTCGGGGGTTCCTCGGTCTGCGTAGGCTTCGCCACGTCGACTCCAAGCGGTCGGCCAAGCCCGGGGCCGTGTCCGCGGCCGCCGGGGTCTGAGAGCCCAGCTTCGCCACCGCCTACGGCTTCTGACTTCCCGCCGAGGGGTACCCATCGGGGGGATACCCTCGCGTCAGACCATGCCGTCACCCCGTGCGATGAGGCACCTCATGACCGGTCACGAACCGCCAACCGCGCTGCCCCGTGCGCTGCTCGAGCGTGCCGACGTGCGGGCCGCGCTCGCCGCCCACGACTTCGGCACCGTGTTCCACCTCGCGCGCGCCGAGGCGGGCATCAGCTACTCGATGATCGCGGCCGAGTGCGGCATCAAGCCCGAACGGGTCGGGGCCCTCGCCAAAGCGCGAGGCAAGGTGACGTCGTTCGAGAAGGTCGTCCGTATCGCCGACGCGCTGCGCATCCCCGGCCACCTGGTCGGCCTCGCCCGCCGGCCGTGGGAGGAGACGAGCGTGGACACGGGACCGGAGCGCCGGGAGTTCCTGAAAGCCTCCGCAGCGGCGAGCCTGGCCGTCGGCCTGCCCGACCTGACCCGCCCGCCGGCGGGCAACCGCGTCGGCAGCGACGTCCCCGAGAAGCTGCGCCAGCGCACCGCCCGCCTGCGTCGCCTCGACGACGTCCTCGGAGGCGGCGACACCTACCGCACCTACCTCGGCGAATACCAGTCCACCAGGGGCCTGCTGCGCGGCCGTTCGTACACCGAGGCCACCGGCCGGGGTCTGCTGTCCGTCCTCGCCGAGCAGGCGCAGCAGGCCGGTTGGGCGGCGTTCGACGGCGGCCGGCACGCGGAGGCGCACGGCCTGTACGAAGCCAGCCGGAAAGCCGCGGTCGAGGCCGGTGACGCCGAGCTCGCCGGGAACGCGCTCGCCTTCCTCGCCTACCAGGGACTGCGCGAGGACCGGCAGGCGGCGGTGCAGACCGCCGCCAGGTCGTGCGCAACTGCCGGCCCGCACGCCGCTCCCGGGGTGCGGGCCCTGCTGCATGAGCGGCTGGCGTGGGCGACCGCGGTGGCGGGCCAGGGCGACGAGACGGAGCGTGCCCTGGACGCGGCCCGCGACGCGCTCGCCGAAGCCGACGGGACTCCGCAGCCGGATTGGGCGGCGTGGGTCGACGAGACGGAACTGCAGATCATGGCGGGCCGCTGCTGGACGGAGCTGCGTCGCCCTCTGCGGGCGGTGCCGGTCCTCGAGGCGGCGCTCGCCCGCTACGACGACTCGCATGCGCGGGACAAGGCGCTGTATCTGTCGTGGCTCGCCGACTCCTACCTGACCGCGGGGGAGGTCGAGGCGGCCGCGACGGTCACGGGCCGTGCGCTCGACCTGTGTTCGGGGGTGGCGTCCGTGCGGCCACGGGAGCGGCTGGCGACGGTGCTGCGCCGGCTGCGGGAGCACCAGGCGCTGCCCGCGGTCGCGACCGTGTTGGATCAGTCCCGCGCGTGACCTACTCGCCCGGAGCAGTGTTCGCGGTGATCCAGTCGAGGCAGCCCTGCGACCCGGCTTCGATCGCGACGGCGGCGATCTCCGGCTTCTGCCACGGGTGGTGCTTCAGCAGGTGGGCTTCCAGCTGGGGGTAGCGGGCGCGGGTGGTCTTCAGCAGGAGCTGCCATTCCTCGCCGGTGCCGAACTCGCCGTCGTGCCAGAACGCTGAGGTGACCGGGCCGACGATCTGCGCGCCGGCGGCAAGCCGTTCGGCAACCGCTGTGCGGGCGAGATCGACGGCCTGGTCGCGGGTGGGCGTCGCTGTGGATACCTGAAGGAAGTCAGCCATGCGCGGGAGCGTATGCGTCGGCCGCGACCATGCGAAAGGCCCCCACCGTGCCCTACGAAGGGCGTGGCGGGGGCCTTGTGTGGTGTCAGCGCGTACCGACGTCGTGGGTGCGCCAGCCGACGCGGCGTTGTCAGGACTTCGGCGGGTTGCCCTCGCGACCCCACCGGGTGGCCCAGTACAGGTCTCGCACGGGCACGTACTCCTGGAACGCCTTCATGGCCTCAGTCTGTGCGTCGCGCTGCGCCTTCGTCAGTTCCGGAGGCTGCTCTCCGGGGGCGAGGGGCCTCGCGTCACCCGTGGCGTCCCGCAGCACCCGGTACGACTCGGTGACCCGGTTCAGGGCGCCCCTGTACCGGTCTTCCAGTTCCTCAAACGACTCGCTCATTCCTCTTCCTTTCCGTCCGGTTGGACGACGTGAGGCGGGACTGTACGGCCGCAGCCACGAATCGCCAAGCAGCCGCGGGACCGGGTAGGGAGGGATGCCACGAAGGGGAGCCGGAGGGGCCGTTTGCGGGGGTCAGACTGACCCTCACAAGGCGCCTCCCTCGCCTCCCTGACTGGCCATATCCGCAGGTCATGTCGAGGGAGGCGGGGCAGGGAGTCGGGTAGGGAGAACTCCCTGACCCCTCGCCGATCCCTCTATGCCACTGCGCGGCCGGCGAGGGCGTCAACGACCTTCTGACGGTCGACGACCATCACCCCGTCGCTCTTGTGGGGCTCCGCGTCGAAGCCCTCCAGGAACTCCTTCAAATCGCCGTTCTTCCACTCCCGGTAGTAGCCGGGGTTCCGGCCGGCGAGCCGCTGCAACACCTCCTGCGTCCGCATCCGGGGCGCGGTGCCGAGGGCGGCGAGAATGTCGGCGAGGGGGTCGACGTCCTTCACGGTCTCCAGCTGGTGGACGGTGGCCACACTGTTGCGGGCCTGCTTCGCCCGCTCGGCGATCTCCTTCGCCGGATCGGTGTCGACGAAGTACGTCCGCACGGTGATGGACGCCTCGCCTGCGGGGATGTCGATGCCGTCGGAGGCGACGACGACCGTCCCCTTGTCGAGGCCCTGCCGCAGCAGATGGGGTGCTGCGCCGCCGTCCACGGCCTTGTCGCCGAGCGCCATCTTGGCCTGCGACTCGGTGCCGACGACGAGGGACGCGCGGGTGTGCGCGCCCTCGCGCACCAGCTTCGGCAGGTTCTCGTCGGTGGGGTCCTGCGTGCCCTGCCACAGGGTGACGTTCACGGCGCGGCCCTGGTTGTGGAGCCGCCGGCACGCCATGAAGTAGCGGGACGTGGCCTTCTTCCCGCCATAGGGCAGCTTGTTGTCGTCCTTCAGCGGGTTCATGAACGCCACCTGCGCCTCATCGACGATGACGACGAGCGGCGCGTGCACAGTCCCGGCCGGGGCCTGCAGGCGGGCCTCCATCTCCTTCACCGCGGCCTCGACCATCTCCGTGACGGCGCAGGCGTGTTCGTCGGTCGGGCCCTCGATGAGCACCTCGGCCAGGCCCTCGAACATGCGCCAGTCGCCCACGCCCTTCAGGTCGCCGATCCAGAACTTGACGGCCGGGTCGAACGCCAGCCACAGCGCGAGGGACCGCAGCGAGGCGGTCTTGCCCTGGTTGGACAGGCCGGTGATGAGCAGCATCCGCTGGTACAGGCTGAGGGCGACGGCGTCACCGCGCAGGGACTGGCCCCACGGGGCGCGGCCGGCCTTGTAGTCGGCGCGCACGTCAGGGTCGGTGACCAGCGGGGACGCGCCGATCGGCTCGTCCAGCGCGCCGGAGTCGGCGACCCACAGCCGCACGGTGCGGGCGGCCTCCGGGATGGTGATGAACACCTCGTGCTCGTGCCGGTTGAGGTTCTCGGCGAGCTTCCTGCGCCTGCCCTGGATCTCCTCGGTGGACACGCCGGTGGGCAGGGTCACGTCGAGTTCGACGCCGCAGCCTGCAATGACGATCGGGGAGAGCATGGCGGCGCCGACGTCGCCCATCGCCTCGATGGACTTGCGCAGCGCGGCGATGCCCAGGTCGCGGAACGCGGTGACGACGACGGACGGCGTGACCGGCCCGCCGAGGTCGCGTACCTGCGCGGGCAGCGCCCACTGGGGTGCGGTGTGCCGCTGCTGGCCGATGGCCCACACCGCGGCGAGGGCGAGCCACGGGGCGGCGAGGAGGAGCGGATCCCACACGACGCCGGCGATGAACGCCCCCCACCGCACCAGGTCGACGACCGTCTCGATGGGGGTGAGGACGTCGTGCACGTCGTGGTTCGCCCAGGCCAGCAGGATGCCGAGCATGAGGAGCACGCCGCCCGCGCCGACGGTCGCGGAGGCGACGGCCTTCGGGGCGTTGAGGGCGAGCTGCAGCAGGTCCATGCGCCGCTTGTGGCGGGCCGCCCGGAACTGGTGGCCGCGCTGCTCCCACTCCTTGACCTCGTCGAGGAGGCCGGCGGCTTCGGCGGCACGGATCATGCGCTCATATCGGGAGGCGGTGCGGCTCTCCCAGGCGCGGCGGGCGACGACGCGGCTTCCGCCGGCCATGTAGGAGGCATGGCGGACGGCGAGGCGGCCGACGGTGCGGACGCGGTCGTCGGCGAGGGCGGCCCGTGCGACGGTGCGGAACCGGGCGCGGCGCCGCTCCTGCTGGGTGTCCTGGGTGTTCGTGTCGCTGGTCGGTGCCTTCAGCAGGGTCACTGACATGCTGGTCTCTCCTGGTTTCGTGACGCGTTACGGGCCGGGCCCGGGGCGGCCGGACGACTTGCCGGAAGGACGGCCGCCCCGGGGCGGATCTAGCTCTTGTTCTTGCGGCGCAGCGCCTGGTTCTCGATGCGCTCGACCCTGCGTTTCAGATCGGAGAGGTCGACGGCGTCACCGGCGAGGCCGCGCTTCCCCATCCGGGCGAGCAGGCCGGCCATGCGCAACTGCTCGCCGCGGGTGAAGTCGCTGAACTTGAGGTCATCGGCCATCGGTCTTCTTCTCTCTGGTCAGCGGTGGCGGAGGATGCGGCCGAGGAGGCTGCTGACCTCGTCGGTGCGGTCGGCGACCTTCCCGGAGTCGAGGCGGTCGGCGTAGGCCTCCAGCCGCTGCGCCTCGGTCTCCTTGCCGCGGCTGCGGACGGTGTCGGCGGCCTGCCGCGCCTTCTCGGCCTGCTTCTTCATGCGGTCGCTCATCGGGGTTCCTCTCTGGTTGCGGGCCGGGCTGTCCGGCCCCACCGCACCCCCGCAGTCGTGGGCGTAGGCCCACAACTGGCGGAGGACGGAAGGGCAGGCAGGTCAGCGCTTCTTCTGCATGTCGCGCCACAGGTCCCGCAGGATCAGCGCGACGATCGCGGCGACGCCGCCGAGGATGGCCAGGGCGAGAGAGGCGAACGCCAGGCCGACGGATCCGACGCACACCGCGCAAGCGATGCCGATCCACTCGCCGGCCGACCGACCGGGCTTGTGCTGGTGCTGGCAGGCGTGCGGCTGGACGGTCTGCTGCTGGACGGTGGCGGCCTTGGCGAGCTCCACCGCGGCCAGGGCGAGTTGCACGGCGACGGTGTCCGTCTGGGCTTCCCGGACGGCGGCCTCCGCCTTGTCGAGGGCGTCGCTCATGCCTTCACCGCCGGCACCAGCGCGACGGACGGGGGCCGCCGGTCGGCGAGGAATTCGAGGTCGCCTTCCTGCCGCTCCTCGTCGAGGCGGGCGAAGACCTTTTTCACATACGAGGTGCTGCGGGTGGCCTGCCGTGCTGTCTCGGTGACGGAGGTGCCCATCACCCAGGCCGCGCGGATCACGTTCGCCGCGGCTGCGGTCGGCAACCGGTCGTCCGTCGGACCGGTCACCTCGTCGTCCTCGTCGCGGGACGGGAATACGGGGTGCCACACCCGGCGGTCACCGCAGATGACCAGCGGCTCAATCGCCGGGGCAGGTTCGGGCGGTTCGATCGCTACCGGCTCGGCGGCGGTCACCTCGACGGGGGTGACCGTGGGCACCTCGGGGCGGTCGACCGCGACTTCGACCATCGGGGCGAGGGTGACCGGCTGCTCGGCCTCGCCGCGCTCGGCGAGGGCCTGGTGGATCTGCCTCATGAGTGCGCCGAACGCGAGGAGCGCGGCCGTGGGCGGCACGGCGGCGACCACGTAGTCGAGGAGCTCGGCGTTCCCGCCGACGCCGGCCACGTTCAGGGCGATCGATCCGCCGGACCCGGCGGCGGTCAGGCAGATCGCCCACCAGTCGACGTGCCGCAGGATCGCCGCGCGCAGCCACATCAGCTCGCCCGCCATGATGAACAGGTCGAGGCAGGCCGGCCATGCCCACGCGCGGACGTCCTTGCCCTGCATGCCGTGGGCGAGGGCGACCTCGGCCAGGTGCGCATACGACAGCCAGAACGCGGTGGCGGTCAGGGCGATGATGACCAGGCCGGCCGCGACGGCGAGGACTCGGGTCGGGTTCTGCAGCTTCATTCGCCCACCTCCGGGGCGGCAGCGCGCACGACGAGGTGCGCGCAGAGGACGGCGCCTTCACGGTCGCTGCGGTCGACGGCGTCGACGAGAGCGGCCATCAAGGCGGGAACGGTAGGGAGTCGCCGGGGCGACCGGGCCGCCGCCGCGAGGGCAGCGGTCTCGGTCGGCCGGCGAACCGGGCGGGTGCTGATCACCGCGGCCGCTCCTCGCTGCGCCGGTTGGCTTCCTTGACGCGGCGGGACAGTTCGGCGCGCTGCTCGTCGGTCACCGGCCCTCACCCCTGCCGAGGATCCGGGCGAGCTGGTCGGCGTAGTCCCGCAGTCGGTCGGCGTGCGCGTCGAGCGTCGCGGCCAGGTCGTACAGGCCGGCCGGGGTGAAGTCCCCGGTGTAGTCGCCCTGCTCGAGGTAGGCGCACACCCTGCGGTGTTCGGGCCGGGTGGCGTAAGGCGACTCGGTGACCATCACGCGGAACAGTTCGGAGCCCTGGTAGGCGAGGACGGTCTCGGCGCTGTAGTGCGTGACATCCGAGCGGAAGGCGTCGGGGCGGTGGTCGGCGTGGCCGCGGCACCAGGACGGTTCGGGGAGGGTGATCGGGCCGAAGTCCTCAGTGTCGAGGGTGACCGTGGGCTGGGGCTGGGTGCTCACGGGCGTTCACCCCGCTTGCGGACCTCGTCGCGGGAGAGCTGCTCGTCTCGGGTACGCGGGCCGTTCACCCACGGGAACGGGCGGACACGGTCGGCGGCCTTGAATACGCGGATGGCCGCGCCGTCGGCCGCGTCGGGCAGCGGGTAGACGCGGCCGCCGTCGAGGGAGGCGAGCATGCGGGCGGCGTGGTGCTCGCAGCCGTCCGCGCCGGCGTTGTGCGCGTCGAGGATGGTGACGGCGACCGGGCCATTGCAGCCGGTCGGGTCCTCGGCATGCGCGGCCGGGCAGCGCCGGTCGGAAGGGTTCTTCCGGGATCCCGGAACTTCCTGCGATCGCAGGAAGTCGCAGGTCGGCTCGGCGTCGAGGGCGCGGAGCAGGATCCGCAGGGACTCGGCGAGCGCACCGTAGCCCTGGGCGTACTGGCCGATGTCGAAGCCGGTGGTGTCGCCGTAGGCGGCGAGCATCTTCTGTGCGGTACGGATCGCCGCCTGCACTTCACCGTTCTGTGCGGCGAGCGCGGCCAGGCTCGGAGAGGCCGGGGGCAGGGCCCCCACCGTGAGGGTGGGGGCCTGCTCGGCGGGGATGCCGGTCACCGCTGGACCGTCTTCTGCTGCGTGGCCTCGGCCCAGACCTCGATGCGCTCGGCGACCATGCGCAGCTCCTGCGCCTTCGCCGCGGCCTGCTCCGGACCGAACTCCGTCTCGCCGACGTACAGCTTCGGCGTGCTCTCGGAGAAGTGCACCGCACCGTGGAGGACGATGCCCGTCTCATACCGGGAGTGGTCGATGTGACCGGGCTCCGTCTCGTGGCACCAGGCATGGACCGGGCAGGCGCCCCGCCGCTTCCGCGTGCTGGCGACCACCGCGAGGACGGTGTCGAACGCGGCGGCCGGGTCGGGCGACTCGGCGAGGACGCGCTCCACCTCGACCATGAACTTCTCCATGGCAGGAGTGGCGGTGCCCCGCATGCGGGTGGCCTGGCGCATCTCCGCCCAGTCGGCCAGGTACGCCGTGCGTTCGGCCTCGATGTCGGCGCCGGTCCGGCAGCATTTCGGCTCGCACCGCATGCGGGGGCGCCCGTCGATGCCGAAGTGGTCTCCCTCGCACGGCACCTTGGAGGTGACGTCGGTCAGGTCTGTGCAGCAGAGGACGCAGAGGTGGTCCTCGTCGACGAACTTCGGGGTGATGCCCTTGGCGGCGAGGAGCGCGGAGATCTGCGCCTTGGCGGTCTGGCCGTCGACGGCGGCCGGGTTGTAGATGGCTTCGAAGTCGTACTCGGGCGCCATCTCGGGGGTTGCCCACACCTCGACGCCGGGTCCCTTGTTCGGGTTGGGGTAGGTGGGGCCGTACAGGACGGTCGCGGTGTGCGGGGTGTTGCTGGTGTCGGCGATGACGTTGTCGAAGTCGAGGGTGGACAGGGCGTCCGCATGCTCGCGGGCGATGTCGGCGGGGGCGGGGGTGGCCATCAGGCCGAACGGGTTCCGGGTGAGCTTCGGCATCAGACCGTCACCTCGTTCAGGGACTCGATGCCGGCGGCGACCTCGACCAACTCGACCTTCAGCGACGGCGCGCACGCCTTCATCGGGACCGGGCCGAGACCGAGCTTCTTGTACGTGGCGGTGATGGCGGCCAGGTCGGGGGTCTGCCGGGAGGACGGGGTGCGGAAGACGCGCCACGTTCCGTAGATGCCGGCCGGGAGCTTGTCGAGGACCTTCTTGCTGGCCCTCTTGCCGCGGTCGGCGCGGCGGGCCTGGTCGGCGGCGCGCTCATACTCGCGGGCGGCGGCCTCGATGTCGTCGGTTTCGGGCATCTCGTCGATGCCGTACACGTCGGCCGGGTCGGCGGCGAGGGTCTCGCCGGCCTGCTCGGTGGCGGGGGCGATGGAGCGGATGGCGTCGGCCGCGGACTCGACCAGCGAGCCGATCAGGCCACGCACCGTGCGGGTGCGGCGAGGGGACATGAGAAGGTTGAGCATCGGTTCTCCCTGTTGCTGCAGGTGGTTCCGTAGGCCCTCGGTCGGTGTTGACGCACCGCCGGGGGCCGCTTGCGTTGTCGGCTGGTTTCCCTTCCGACACCTCCACTTTAGGGAACATCGTGTTCCCTGTCAAAGGGTTCCTGCCTAGCAATCTATGCCGATCATGAGTAACGTCATGTTCCATGATGACTAATGGAACACTGTGTGCCATGGATAAGCGATCACTGGCCCAGATGGCACAGCGGTTCAGGGAAGCCGAGCAGCGGACCGAGATCCTGCGGCAGGAGCTCGCGGTCGCGATCAGGCAGGCGAGCGTGGACGACGTCCCGCAGAAGGACATCTGCGAGGCCACCGGCTACACCCGTCAGCAGGTGCGTCGCATCGTGCTGGCCGGCGACACCGAGACGACCGCCGGATCCTGAAAGACGGGCGACCGTCTCACACTCGTCTCACAGACCAACCGAAGAGCGCAGGTCGGAACGCATCCGACCTGCGCTCTCTGGACTCTATGGACAGGACGGCCCCTGTCTGGACGCCGGGTAAACTCCCTCCACGTGACTTCCGCTGCCGCCGCCAAGCCCCGCATCCCCAACGTCCTCGCCGGACGCTACGCCTCCGCCGAGCTCGCCACGCTCTGGTCCCCCGAGCACAAGGTGAAGCTGGAGCGTCAGCTCTGGCTCGCCGTGCTGAAGGCCCAGAAGGACCTCGGGATCGAGGTGCCGGACGCGGCGATCACCGACTACGAGCGTGTCCTCGACACCGTCGACCTGGCGTCGATCGCCGAGCGTGAGAAGGTCACGCGCCACGACGTGAAGGCCCGCATCGAGGAGTTCAACGACCTCGCCGGGCACGAGCAGGTCCACAAGGGCATGACGTCCCGCGACCTCACGGAGAACGTCGAACAGCTGCAGATCCGCCTCTCGCTGGAGCTGGTCCGCGACCGCACGGTGGCCGTCCTTGCACGGCTGGGCCGGCTGGCCGCGGAGTACGGCGAGCTGGTCGTCGCCGGCCGCTCCCACAACGTGGCCGCCCAGGCCACCACCCTCGGCAAGCGGTTCGCGACCGCCGCCGACGAGCTGCTCGTGGCCTACGACCGGGTCGAGGAGCTGCTGGCGCGCTACCCGCTGCGGGGCATCAAGGGCCCGGTCGGCACCGCGCAGGACATGTTGGACCTGCTGGGCGGCGACGCCGCGAAGCTGGCCGAGCTGGAGGACCGGATCGCCGGCCACCTGGGCTTCTCGCAGGCGTTCACCTCGGTCGGCCAGGTCTACCCGCGCTCGCTGGACTACGAGGTCGTGACGGCGCTGGTGCAGCTCGCCGCGGCCCCCTCCTCGCTGGCGAAGACGATCCGGCTGATGGCCGGACACGAGCTGGTGACCGAGGGCTTCAAGCCGGGCCAGGTCGGCTCCTCCGCCATGCCGCACAAGATGAACACCCGCTCCTGCGAGCGCGTCAACGGCCTGATGGTCATCCTGCGCGGGTACGCGTCCATGACCGGCGAGCTGGCGGGCGACCAGTGGAACGAGGGCGACGTGTCCTGCTCGGTGGTCCGCCGGGTCGCGCTGCCGGACGCGTTCTTCGCGCTGGACGGCCTGCTGGAGACCTTCCTGACGGTGCTCGACGAGTTCGGCGCGTTCCCGGCCGTCGTCGCCCGGGAGCTCGACCGCTACCTGCCGTTCCTCGCCACCACGAAGGTGCTGATGGGCGCCGTGCGCGGGGGCGTCGGCCGTGAGCTGGCGCACGAGGCGATCAAGGAGAACGCCGTGGCCTCGGCGCTGGCGATGCGGGAGCAGGGCGCCGAGCGCAACGAGCTGCTGGACAAGCTGGCCGCCGACGAGCGTCTGCCGCTGGACCGCGCCCAGCTGGACGCGCTCATGGCCGACAAGCTGTCCTTCACGGGCGCCGCGGCGGCCCAGGTGGCCGTGGTCGTGGGCCGGATCGAGGAGATCGTCAAGCAGCGGCCGGAGGCGGCCGGATACACGCCCGGAGCGATCCTCTGACGCGTTTCACCCAGGCCGAACTGGAGGCCGCCCGCGACCGTCTCGTACCGGACGTCGTCGCGGACGGTCTCCGCGTGCTGTTCTGCGGCATCAACCCGGGTCTGATGACCGCGGCCACCGGCCATCACTTCGCCCGCCCGGGCAACCGCTTCTGGCCTGTGCTGCACCTGTCCGGCTTCACCGCGCGGCTGCTGAAGCCGGCGGAGCAGCGGGAGCTGCTGTCCTACGGGCTCGGCATCACCAACGTGGTGGCCCGCGCGACGGCCCGGGCGGACGAGCTGAGCGCCGAGGAGTACCGCGAGGGCGTGCGACTGCTCGCGGACAAGGTGGGACGGCTGGCACCCCGGTGGCTGGCGGTGGTCGGCGTGACCGCCTACCGGGCGGCGTTCGACGACCGCAAGGCCGTGGTGGGCCCGCAGGAGCGGCGCATCGGCGACACCCGCGTGTGGGTGCTGCCCAACCCCAGCGGCCTGAACGCGCATTGGACCGCCGAGACGATGGCCGAGGAGTTCGCCCGGCTACGGCTGGCCGCAGAGGACTGACGACGAGGGGCCGACGGCGGAAGACCGGCGGCGGAAGACCGAGGCGGTCAGGGCGGGTCGGTCTCGGTGACGACGAGGAGGAGCTGTATCTCGTCGTCGGGGTCGAGATCGGCCACGCCCAGGGCCGCCCACCGGCCTTCCTCCTCGATCCTCCACAGACAGATCTCGCCCACGCGCAGGCTCAGCCCGGCCCAGGGCTCGGGTATCTCCTCCGCCGCCGTCCGCAGCCGGACCGTCTGCAGGCCGATGCAGTACGGCGTGCCCCAGCGCCGGGTGAGTCTCCCGGCGAGGATCTCCCCCTCCGCGCGGAACCGCTCCGCCTCCGCGAGACGCACCGCGGCGTCCGCCGCCACGAGGCCGTGACTGGTCGCTAAGGCCGCCGTGCGCCCCCCGGGCCCGAGATACCCGTCGATGTCCATGCAATCCAGTAAAGCGGTCCGCACTGACAATTGGCGGCCCGTCAGGCTCCACGCGCCCAGGCCGGTCGTCGGCCGTCGCGGCGCCGGCGCCTGCGCGAAGCTCGGGGCGCAGGGATCGGACTCAGGCGGTGATCACGGCGTACGAGTCGGGATTCGTGGCGCCGGGCTGAGCAGAGCGTGGCGGCATCGGTACCGAGCGGACCCTCGCCCGGATCCTCCGCGCCGAGTACGATCCGCCCAACACGCGCACGAGCTGGGAGGACGGACGTTGGGGCGGCTGACCGGCGGGGACCCCTCGCTGCTGCGAAGGATCAATTCCGCGGTGGTGCTGCACGCACTGCGCGCCACGGACTGCGCGACGCTCACGGAGATCACCCGCGTCACCGGGCTGTCCCGGCCGACGGTGGAGGGGGTCGTCGAGGATCTGATCGCGGCGGGGCTCGTCGTCGAGAAGGCCGCGGACGAGAGCGTCGCCCGCCGGCAGGGGCGGCCCGCGCGACGGTTCCGGTTCCGGGCGGAGGCGGGGCACCTGCTGGGCCTGGAGATCGGGTCCCATCGGGTGGCCGCGCTGCTGTCCGACCTGGACGGCCGTGTGCTGGGCGCACAGGCCAGGGACGTCGACGAGGCGGCCCCGCCCGACGAGCGGCTGGAACGGCTGCGCACCGCCGTCGCCGAACTCCTGCGCCGGGCGGGCGTCCCGCGCAGTTCGCTGCGGGCGGTCGGGGTCGGCACGCCCGGGATCGTGGAGGCGGACGGCACGGTGCGGCTGGGCACCGCGCTGCCTGAGTGGACGGGGCTGCGCCTCGGCGAGCGGCTGAGCCGTTCGTTCAAGTGCCCGGTGCTGGTGGAGAACGACGCCAACGCGGCGGCGGTCGCCGAGCACTGGAAGGGTTCCGCCACCGAGTCCGACGACGTCGTCTTCGTGCTGGCCGGGCTGAGCCCCGGGGCCGGCGCGCTGATCGGGGGGCGGCTGCACCGCGGGTACGGCGGCGCGGCCGGGGAGATCGGCGCGCTGCATCTGCTGGGCCGTGAGGCGACACCGGAGACGCTGCTGTCCACGACGGACGAGCCGCTGCACCCGCTGGACGAGCAGGCCGTCGCGAAGGTGTTCGCGCAGGCCCGGGGAGGCGACCTGCGGGCCCGGGCGGCGGTGGACCGCTTCATCCAGCGGCTGGTGCACGATGTGGCCGCGCTGGTGCTGGCGCTCGACCCGGAGCTGGTCGTGGTCGGCGGCTGGGCGGCGGGGCTGGACGGCGTGCTGGAGCCGCTGCGCGCCGAGTTGGCGCGCTACTGTCTGCGGCCGCCGAGCGTGGCCCTGTCGATGCTCGGGGAGGCGGCGGTGGCGACGGGGGCGCTGCGGCTCGCCCTCGATCACGTGGAGGAGCAGTTGTTCGCGGTGGAGGGGACGGTCACGGCACGGCGGTGAGCCTCGGCTCGGAGTGCCGGGCCGGGCCGGGGCCGGGCGGAACGCCGAGCGCCCGGGAGGGTTGCCGAGCTCCCCAGGGAGACTCCGGGCGCCCCGGAGGAGTTCCCGGGCGCCGGGCGGGCGGCTGCTCGGCGGCCGGGTGGCACGCCGGGGCGGCCGGGCGGCGTTCGCGGGCCGACCGGACGGAGACCTCGGATGCGTTCGCGGGCGCGGGCCGGGCGGACCGCCGCAGGCTGTCGTCGGCCTGCGGCGCGCGGTCCGCGCCGGACGCGGAGCTCAGGAGGCCTGCTGCTCCGGACCGTGGTGTATCTCCACGCCGCCGGACGCGCCGAACGTCAGCCGGCAGGTGTCCGCGCGGTACGTGGCCACGGAGAGCGCGGCGGTACGACCCTGGGCGAAGTAGCGGGTGGTGACCACGAGGACGGGCGCGCCGGGGAGCCGGTCGAGTTCCCTCGCGTCGTCCGCGCGCGCCGAGCCCAGCTCCACGGCGCTGTCCTGGTCCTGCAGTTCGAGGCGATGCAGCTCGCGCAGCACCGCACGCGCGCGTGCGACCTCGGACGGGCCGTCGATCGCGCCGAGGTCGGGCGCCGACGTCTGCGGGACGTACAGCAACTCGGCGGCGACGGGCTGACCGTGCGACACCCGTGAGCGGCGCACGATGTGCACGCTCTGCTCGCGCGGGGTCTCCAGGGCGGCGGCGACGGCCGCGGGCGGTACCGCGAGCGTGCAGCCGACGGCCTGCCAGGCGTCCTCCCCCAGGCCCGGCCAGACCCGCTGCTCCGTGCCGACGGCGACGCCCATCCGGGGCGGTGCGACGGTGGTGCCGACGCCTCGGCGGCGGTGCAGCCGGCCCTCCAGCTCGAGCTGCTCCAGCGCCTGACGGAGCGTCGCCCGGGCGACGCCGAAGCGGGCGGCCAGCTCACGCTCGTTGGGCAGGATCTCGCCCACGGCGAACTCGGAGTCGAGCGCTTCGCTGAGCACGGTCTTGAGATGCCAGTACTTCGGTTCCGGCACCGATTCCAGCTGCGTGGTCCCCACCCTGTCCTCCGCAATCGCCGTGGTCCTGCGGCGTTTTCGCGCCCTTGTTTATTAAAGGTTGTTGTACTTCTCTCGCGACCATAGGACGGCCCCCATCCTTGGTCAATACCAATCCTCCAACCCTGTGGCGACTGGGGGGAAAGCGCTCACTACACGTCCCAAATGACAGGATTCACTCGAAGGACGAACGACAGGGCTACCCGCCGGTAGCAATTGCTGACAAGCTGTCTACGGCGTCTGCCGGCCCGCTGTCAGAACGAGGAGCTCCCATGCCCGCCACCGTCTCCTTCACGGTCCCCTCCCCCAAGGGCCCGCTGCCCGTCACGGTCTCCTACGCGCGCGTGGGCCGGGGCGAGCCGCTCCTGCTGCTGCACGGCATCGGGCATCACCGGCAGGCCTGGGACCCGGTCGTGGACATCCTGGCCGCCGAACGCGACGTGATCGCCGTCGACCTGCCCGGCTTCGGCGTCTCCCCGGCCCTGCCGGACGGCCTCGCCTACGACCTGCCCACCACGGCCGCCGTGTTCGGCGCCTTCTGTGAAGCGCTGGAGCTGGACCGTCCTCATGTGGCGGGGAACTCACTCGGCGGCCTGCTCGCCCTGGAGCTCGGCCGCGAGAAGCTCGTACGGTCCGTCACGGCGCTGTCCCCGGCCGGGTTCTGGTCGGAGGCCGAGCGGCGCTACGCCTTCGGCGTGCTGGTCACGATGCGGCAGATCTCCCGTCGGCTGCCGCTGCCCCTGGTGGAGCGCCTGGCTAGCACGGCGGCCGGCCGCACCGCCCTCACCAGCACCATCTACGCCCGCCCGGCCCGCCGCTCACCCGAGGCCGTGGTCGCCGAGACGCTGGCCCTGGCGCGGGCCACCGGGTTCGATCAGACGCTGCGCGCCGGAACCACCGTCCAGTTCACCGACGACCTGCCCGGCATTCCGGTCACCGTCGGCTGGGGCTCCCGCGACTGGCTCCTCGTGCGCCGCCAGGGCGTCCGCGCCAAGCAGGTCATCCCGGCCGCCCGCCTCGTGCGGCTGCCCGGCTGCGGCCACTGCCCGATGAACGACGACCCGGCCCTCGTCGCACGCGTGATCCTCGACGGCAGCCGCTGAACCCCCGCGGGCGTGCGACAGGGCGCCCGCGCCCACCGCGACGCCGGCCCCGACCAGAGCGCTCCCCACGGCCTGGACGGGGCCGTACGTGCCGGTTCCCACGAGCGGGGCGGTGCAGGCGGCCGCCACCGGGATGAGGCCGGAGAAGAGCGTGGCGCGCTCGGCGCCGATCCGCTGCATGCCCATGTACCAGCACACGAAGCCGACGACGGTGACCACCGCCGACTGCCACAGCAGCGCGGCGGCCTCCCCGCCGTGCGGCCGCCGCAGCCACCCGCCGCCGTCGAGCAGCAGTCCGACCGCCGCCGACTCCAGCGTGGCGAGCCCGCACACCGTGGCCGACAACAGCCGCGGCCCGAGCGGCCGCAGGACGGGCACGGCGAGCAGCGCGAAGCCGACCTCTCCGGCCAGCGCGCACACCGACCAGGCGAGGCCCGCCCCGTCCGTTTCGCCCCAGCCCTGCACCGTGAACGCGCCGACGCCGACCAGCGTCGCCCCGTACAGCACCTCGCGCCGGGGCCGCCGTCCCTCCGCCGCCGGCGCCACGACGGCCACCACGACCGGCGCACAGCCGACCAGGACGCCGGGGACGGCGGGTTCCGCGGAGCGTTCGGCGGCCAGCACGGCGAGGTTGAAGCCGACCATCCCGACGGCCGCGAGCAGCGCGAGCCGCATCCACAGGCGCGCGGTGAGCGCGCGCAGCCGGGCTCCCGCGCCCGCCCCGGCGAGGGGCGCGAGCAGCAGACAGGCGAAGCCGTAGCGCAGGGCCTGGCCGCCCGCGTACGGGTAGGCGCCGAGAACGCTGTTGGCGGTGAAGGATCCTCCGACGAGGACGCAGGCGAGCGCCGCGAGCAGCGACCCGCGCAGAGCGGTGACGTTCATGACGTCGAACGCTAGGAGCGGCTGCGGCACGGTTTAAGGTCCACTTCCATGACGTCATCGGGGACCAATCCCGAAGAGCTCTCGCCGTCGGCGGCCTGGGAGGTGCTGCTGCCGGCCGCTGCCGCGCCGGCACGCGCGCGTGGGCGCGCCCTGCGGGCCGCGCTGCGGGACGCCGTGCGCTCCGGGAGGCTCGCGCCGGGCGCCCGCCTGCCGTCCAGCCGGGACCTGGCCGTCGACCTCGGGGTCTCGCGCGGGCTCATCACAGAGGCGTACGAGCAGCTGACGGCGGAGGGGTATCTGCGCAGCGGGCGCGGCGCGGGCACCTGGGTGGGCGGCGCCGTCCGGGCCGCCCGGCCACGCGCGCGTGACCTCGCTCCGCGACCGCCGGGCGCGCGGGCCGACTTCGTGCCGGGGACGCCGGACCTGTCGCTGTTCCCGCGAGCCGCGTGGGGCGCCGCGCAGCGGGCCGTGCTGGCCGACCTGCCGCATCACGAGCTGGGCTATCCGGACCCGCGCGGGCTGCCCCGGCTGCGCCTCGCGCTCGCCGGACTCCTGGCCCGCCGACGGGGCGTGGTCGCCGACCCGGAGCGCCTCGTGGTCGTCTCCGGCGTCGCGCAGGCGAGTGCGCTGCTCGGCCTCGCCCTGCACGCGCGCGGGACGACCGTCGTCGGCGTGGAGGACCCCGGGAGTCCCCAGCACAGCGCCCTGTACGCGGGGGCGGGCGTCACGGCCGTCCCCCTGCCGCTGGACGACGAGGGCCTGGCCATGGAGCCGCTCCGGGCGTCGGGCGTGCGGGCCGTGGTGACGACGCCGGCGCACCAGTTCCCCACCGGGATCGCGTACTCGGCGCGGCGGCGGGCCGAGTTGCTGGACTGGGCGAGGTCGGTGGACGGCTTCGTCCTCGAGGACGACTACGACGGCGACTTCCGCTACGACCGCGCTCCCGTCGGCGCACTCCAGGGCCTCGACCCCGAGCGCGTGGCCTACACCGGTTCGGTCAGCAAGTCCCTCGCGCCGGGACTGCGCCTCGGCTGGCTGCTGGTGCCGGAGGCGCTGACCGAGGCGGTCGTCGAGCGCAAGCGGACGACGGACCTGGGCCATCCCGCCCTCGACCAGGCGCTGTTCGCCCGGCTCGTGGAGCGCGGTGACTACGACCGTCAGCTGCGCCGCTGCCAACGGGCCTACCGTGAGCGCCGGGACGCCGTGGTGAGCGCGCTCGGCGAGCACTTCCCCGGGGCGCGGGTGTCGGGCGTCGCCGCGGGACTGCACGCCATCGCCGAACTCCCCCGGCGCTACGGACCGCAGGAGCGGTTCCTCGAGAGGACGGCCGCCGCGGGCGTCGACGTCCGCGCCCTCGGCCAGTACGCGTACACGCCCGTGCCGGACGACGGACCCGTACGCCTCGTGTTGGGCTACGCGCACCTGTCGCCCCCGCGCCTGCACGAGGGCATACGCCTCATGGCGGAGGCCGTCCGGACAGGGTGACGCACAGCAGCGCGCGGGCGGCGGCCTTGTGCGCGCGTGGAGTTGTTCATCTGCGGTTTCCGTATGCGCTGCGGCGCCCGCGTAGACGTGTCGGTGCACACCGGCCGGTTCCCGTCCCAGGAGGCCCCTCCATGTCACACCGTCCGTTTCCGGGACGCCGCAGCGTCCTGCGCGGTTCGCTCGCCGCGTCCGCGGCCCTGACCCTGCCCGCCGCGCTCGGCGCGGCTCCCGCATTCGCGCTGTCCGGGCGGCCCAGGGCGGCCTGGGGCGTGCAGAGCGGCGACGTGACGTCCGACTCCGGGCTGGTGTGGGTGCGGTCCGACCGTCCGGCGCGGATGATCGTCGAGACCGCGGCCACCGAGTCGTTCCGCGGCGCCCGCCGGCTGCACGGTCCGCTGCTCGGCGCCGGCACGGACTTCACCGGGACCGTCCGGCTGCACGGACTGCCGGCCGGCGAGCAGATCCACTACCGCGTGCTGCTCGCCGACCCGGACGATCCACGCCGCACCGGTGAGCCGGTCACCGGCGCCTTCCGCACCGTCCCCCTGCGGCGTCGGCGCGGCGTGCGCTTCCTGTGGTCCGGGGACCTCGCGGGCCAGGGCTGGGGCATCAACCCCGACCTCGGCGGCTACCGCATCTACGACGCCATGGCGCGTCTCGATCCCGACTTCTTCCTGTGCAGCGGCGACAACGTCTACGCCGACGGCCCGCTGACGGCGACGCAGGCGCTGCCCGACGGCGGCCTGTGGCGCAACGTCACCACCGAGGAGAAGTCGAAGGTCGCCGAGACCCTCGCGGAGTTCCGCGGGAACTTCCGCTACAACCTGCTGGACGAGAACCTGCGCCGCTTCAACGCGCAGGTGCCGTCCGTCATCCAGTGGGACGACCACGAGGTCCGCAACAACTGGTACCCGGGCGAGGTGATCGCCGACTCCGACCCCCGCTACACCGAGAAGAGCGTCGACGTGCTCGCGGGGCGCGCGCGGCGGGCGTTCAGCGAGTACTTCCCGATCTCGACGCTGCGTCCCGGCGCCCGGGAGGGCCGGGTCCACCGGGTCGTGCGCCACGGGCCCCTCCTCGACGTCTTCGTGCTGGACATGCGGACGTACCGCAACGCCAACTCGCCCGACACCCAGGTCACGGACCCGCAGGGCATCCTGGGCGCCGAACAGCTGGCGTGGCTCAAGCGCGAGTTGTCGCGTTCGCGCGCGGTGTGGAAGGTGATCGCCGCCGACATGCCGCTCGGACTCGTCGTGCCGGACACCACGGAGGGCCGGCCGAACATCGAGGCCGTCGCGCAGGGCGACCCGGGGGCGCCGCTGGGTCGCGAGCTGCAGATCGCGGAGCTGCTGCGGTACGTCAAGCACCGGCGGATCACCGGGACGGTGTGGCTGACGGCCGACGTGCACCACACGTCGGCGCAGCACTACCAGCCGTCGCGGGCCGCGTTCACCGACTTCGAGCCCTTCTGGGAGTTCGTCTCCGGGCCGCTCAACGCGGGCGCCTTCCCGTCCAGCGCGCTGGACGGCACCTTCGGTCCGGAGCGCGTGTTCGTGAAGGCCCCGACCGCGGCCAACGTGTCGCCCGCGGGCGGCTACCAGTTCTTCGGCGAGGTCGACATCGACGGCGACAGCGGCGAGTTGACGGTGCGGCTGCGCGAGCAGGACGGCTCCGTGCTGTTCACGAAGGTGCTGCGGCCGGGGCTGGTTGGGCAGTGACACGTCGCTCGCCCTGAAGGGGCGAGGGGCCGGGGAGGCGGGAGGGGTCGGGGGGCGAGGACCCCGGCCCCTCGCCCCTCCCGCCCCGCCCCGGCGGCCCGGCGGCACGGCGGCACGGCGGCGGCAAGTCGCGTCGCGTGTTGCCGTAGAGTGATGGAAGGATCAACAAAACGGGCATTAGCGGCCCTTTACCCACCAGTCACACACTGTTCGTGATCACGCAACACAGTTCCTCCACAGTGGCTGCATGACTCGAGAACTGACTGATGTGACGCGCGCGCGGCGCGGACGCCCGGTGCACCACTGGCGGCGGGACGTGGTGGAACTCGCCGCGCTCTTCACGGCCGTCGCGGTGGCCGACGGCGTGGCGAACCTGGTGGGCCACGGTCCGGACGGCCCGATGCTGCTGGCCGTGTCCGCGGTCGCGCTCGCCGCCACGGCCGGGTTCCACACCTGGTGGGCACGCCGCCACGGTCATGCACCCCCCGCCGGCGATACCGGCGCCCGGCCGGGCTCCGAGGAGCCGCAGGCCGGGCCGTCCGCGCTTCCCTCGCCGACCGGCGAGGAGAGCACCCTCTGGCGGATGCGGACGACGGTGCAGGACGCCCCCGGGTCGCTGGCCGCCCTGTGCGCGGCGCTCGCCGGACGACGGGTGGACATTCTGAGCCTGCAGACGCACCCGCTGGGCGCGGACACCGTGGACGAGTTCCTGCTGCGGGCCCCCGGCCCTCTCGCGGCGGGCGAGATCACCCGGGCCGTGGTGCTGGGAGGCGGCCGCGACACCTGGATCGAGCGGGCCGACGCCCACGATCTGGTGGACGCGCCGACCCGGGTCCTCGGTCTGGCCACCCGTACCGCTCTCGACGCCGCGGAACTTCCGCTCGCCCTGCGGCAGTTGCTCGGCCGCTGCACGATCCGCTCGCTCCCCGCGGCGGTCGGCCGCGGTGGCGCGGACGCCGCCGGGGACGTGCCGGTGGAGGGCACGCTGGAGGACACCGTGATGCGGCTGCCGATGCCGGACGGCGGCGTGATCACGGTCGAGCGGGCGTATCTGCCGTTCACCCCGACCGAGTTCGCCCGCGCGCGTGCGCTGGTGGAGCTGGACGCCCGGCTCGGCCCGCGGGTCCCGCACGGCCAGGACGTCCTGACGCTGTCCGAAGGCGAGGACATCACCGTGCGCCGGGCGGACACGGGTGACGTGGCCGCGGCGAAGGAGATGCACGAGCGGTGCTCGGCGCGCACGCTCGGGATGCGCTATCACGGGCCGGTCGGCGACGCGGACCGCTACCTCAACCATCTGCTCAGCCCGCGTTTCGGCCGCACTCTCGCCGTGCAGACGCGGTCGGGCCGCATCGTCGGCCTCGGCCATCTGCTGTGGGACGGCGACGAGACGGAGGTCGCCCTGCTCGTCGAGGACGGCTGGCAGCGGCGCGGCATCGGCGCGGAACTGCTCGGCCGGCTGGTGGCGATGGCCGGGGAGGCGGGCTGCGGGAGCGTGTACGCCGTGACGCAGTCGTCCAACACCGGCATGGTCGCGGCCATGCGCGGCCTCGGACTGCCCCTCGACTACCAGATCGAGGAGGGAACCCTGGTGATCACCGCCCGTCTGGAGAAGGCCGGAGCGACACGGGGGGCGTCCGAGCAGCGCCACGAGGAACGCGTCCGACGCGACTGAACGTCCGACCTCGGGCCTCGGGCCTCGGGCCTCGGGCGACAAGTACGCAGGTTGACGACGTAAGGCGACGACGTAGGCCGGTGACGTAAGGCGGCGATGTAAGGCGACGACGTGGGGCGGGCGGCCGGGCGGTGCAGTGCCGCCGGGCCGCCCGCACCGTCACACCGCGGCCGCTTCCCGCCCGGACCGCGCAACGGTCTCCTCCAGCCGTTCGCGACGGCCCTGCGCTTCCCCTTCGCCGACCGGACCGGCGCCGTCGAGCGCCCGGTCGAGGTCCTCCCACAGATCCTCGACGTCCTCCAGCCCCACCGACAGCCGCAGCAGCCGGTCGCTCACGCCCGCGCCGCGGCGTTCCGCCGCGTCCACGATGCGGTGACTGATCGACGCCGGATGCTGGATGAGCGTGTCGACGCTGCCGAGGCTCACCGCGGGGGTGATCAGACGGACGCCCGCGATCACCGCGTGCGGGTCGCCGTCGACCTCGAAGGCGACCATCGCGCCGCCGATCCGCGGGTAGTGCACGCGAGCGATCCGCGGGTCCGCCGTCAGCCGGCGGGCCAGCTCGGCGGCGGTCGCTGAGGCGGCCCGCACCCGCACGGGCAGCGTGGACAGGCCGCGCAGCAGCAGATACCCGGCCAGCGGATGCAGCACGCCGCCGGTGGCGAAACGTATCTGCCGCAGCTGGCCCGCGAACTCCTCGTCACAGGCGACGACGCCGCCCAGCACGTCGCCGTGGCCGCCGAGGTACTTGGTGGCGCTGTGCAGGACCAGTCGCGCACCCTGTTCCGCCGGCCGCTGGAGCACCGGTGTCGCGAAGGTGTTGTCGGCGAGCAGCGGGACCGAGCCGCAGGCGTGGGCGACCGCCCGCAGATCGACCTCGGCGAGCGTCGGGTTGGCGGGCGACTCCACCATCACGAGCCCGGTGTCGGGGCGCAGCGCGTCCGCGATCCCCGCCGGGTCGGTCCAGGTGACCTCCGAGCCGAGCAGCCCCGCCGTCAGCAGATGGTCGCTGCACCCGTAGAGCGGGCGTACGGCCACGACGTGCCGCAGCCCGGCCGAGGCGCGCGCGAGCAGCACCGCGGTCAGCGCCGCCATCCCGCTGGCGAAGGCGACCGCGCTCTGGGCGCCTTCGAGGCGGGCCAGCGCCGTCTCGAAGCGTGCCACCGTCGGGTTGCCCAGCCGTCCGTAGACGGGCGGCCCGTCCGGCTCCGCCCCGGTCGCGGCGAACGCGTCGATGCGGGCGGCCTCGGCGCGGCTGTCGTAGGAGGGGTAGGTGGTGGACAGGTCGATCGGCGGGGCGTGCAGGCCCTGCCCGGCCAGGTCGTCCCGTCCGGCGTGCACGGCCTCGGTGGCCAGTGCCCGCGCGCGGGGCGCTCCGTACATGCGTACGCCGTCGTACGCGTGCGTGTTCGCAGCGGTTGAGTCCATGGACGGCAGAGTGAACATCGGACGGGTGATCGGATGCGGACTCCGTGCTACGTTCGGCCGATGCCCGAATCCGTCGTACTGGACCCGGTCGATCTCCAGCTGCTGCGGCTGCTGCAGAACGACGCCCGGACCACTTACCGCGACCTCGCCACGCAGGTCGGCGTCGCGCCGTCGACCTGCCTCGACCGCGTCACGCGGCTGCGCCGCTCCGGCGTGATCCTCGGGCATCAGCTGCGGCTCGATCCGGCCAAGTTGGGCCGGGGCCTGCAGGCGCTGCTGTCGGTGCAGGTCCGCCCGCACCGCCGGGAGCTGGTCGGGCCGTTCGTGGAGCGGATCCGGGCGATGCCGGAGGCGCTGACCGTCTTCCACCTCACCGGGCCGGACGACTACCTCGTCCATGTGGCCGTCGCGGACATGGCGGATCTGCAGCGCCTCGTGCTCGACGAGTTCACCTCACGGCGCGAGGTGGCCCGTGTCGAGACGCGGCTGATCTTCCAGCAGTGGGAGTGCGGACCGCTGCTGCCGCCGACGGGTTCGGGACAGATGCCGTGACGCGCGTCGCCCCGTCGTACGAGGATGGAGCGCATGTCACACACCACCAACCCGCTTCCCCGCGAGATCGCCGACGCCTATGTCGACGACCTCATCGCCCTCGACCCGGTGACCGGCACCTACCTCGGCGTGCAGGAGAGTTCGAGCCGACTGCCCGACTTCTCGCCCACGGGCCAGGAAGCCCTCGCGCGGCTCGCGCGCGACACCCTGGCGAAGCTCGACGAGGCGGAGCGCAGGCCCGGCGCGGACAGTGACATCGAGCGCCGGTGCGCACGCCTGCTGCGTGAGCGGCTGATCGCACAGCTCGCCGTGCACGACGCGGACGAGGGGCTGCGTACCGTCGGCAACATGGCCACGCCCGCCCACCATGTGCGTGAGGTGTTCACCGTCACCCCCAGCCAGACCGACGAGGACTGGGCGGCGATCGCCGAGCGGCTGCGCGCGGTGCCGGCGGCGCTCGAGGGCTACCGCGAGTCGCTGACGCTGGGTCTGGAACGCAAGCTCTACGCGGCCCCGCGGCCGACCGCCACCTTCGTCGGGCAGCTCACCGAGTGGTCGGACGCGGACGGCGAGGGCCGCGGCTGGTTCGAGGAGTTCGTGTCCGCCGGCCCCGAGTCGCGGCCGGACGCCCTGCGCGCCGAGCTCGACGAGGCGGCCCGCGCGGCCACGGCGGCGGTCGTGCGGCTGCGCGACTGGGTCCGCGACGTGTACGCGCCGACGATCCAGGGCGCGCCGGACACCGTCGGCCGGGAGCGCTACGCCCGCTGGTCGCGGTACTACAACGGCACCGACCTCGATCTGGACGAGGCCTACGCGTACGGCTGGGCGGAGTACCACCGGCTGCTGGCCGAGATGAAGAAGGAGGCGGAGAAGATCCTGCCGGGCGCGCAGACGCCCTGGGAGGCGCTGGCCCACCTCGACGTGCACGGCCGGCACATCGAGGGCGTGGACGAGGTCCGCGAATGGCTGCAGGGCCTGATGGACCAGGCGATCGAAGCCCTCGACGGCACCCACTTCGAACTCGCCGAGCGGGTGCGGAAGGTCGAGTCGCGGATCGCCCCGGCGGGGAGCGCTGCCGCCCCCTACTACACGCCTCCCTCGGAGGACTTCTCACGGCCCGGCCGCACCTGGCTGCCGACCATGGGGCAGACCCGCTTCCCGGCCTACGACCTCGTCTCCACCTGGTATCACGAGGGCGTTCCCGGCCACCATCTCCAGCTCGCCCAGTGGGCGCACGTCGCCGGGGACCTCTCCCGGTACCAGGCGTCCATCGGGATCGTCAGCGCCAACGCCGAGGGGTGGGCGCTGTACGCGGAGCGGCTGATGGACGAACTGGGCTTCCTCACGGACGCGGAGCAGCGGCTCGGCTACCTGGACGCGCAGATGATGCGGGCGGTGCGGGTCATCGTCGACATCGGCATGCACCTGGAGCTGTCGATCCCCGCCGACTCGCCCTTCCACCCGGGCGAGCGCTGGACGCCGGAGCTGGCGCAGGAGTTCTTCGGCGGGCACAGCAGTCGCCCCGCGGACTTCGTCGAGAGCGAGCTCACCCGCTATCTGACGATCCCCGGCCAGGCCATCGGCTACAAGCTGGGCGAGCGGGCCTGGCTGCTCGGGCGGGAGAAGGCCCGCGAACGCCGGGGCGACGGCTTCGACCTCAAGTCCTGGCACATGGCGGCCCTTTCGCAGGGCTCGCTGGGCCTCGACGACCTGGTGGACGAACTCGCACAGCTCTGACCCTCCACATCACCACCCCGCTCCGCCCCCCGACCCGACCGGCCCCCGGCCCCCGGCCCGAACCAGAGCCCGGGACCGGGAGGCCGGGGTCGGGGCCGGGCCGGGCCGGGCCGGGGACAGGAGTCGGACTGCCAGTGCAGGGCAGGCGGAAATTCGGTGTTCTCCGAGGCCGCGGTGGGTCACCCTCGTCGCATGACCGGCACCCGCACCCTGTTCCTGTCCCCTCGCGTCACCGCGACCGGCCACGCCCTCGCGGGCGCGGCGCGGCGGCGCGGGATGCACGTCGAGACGTTGCGGGAGTGGCGGGCGCCCGAAGCGTGGCGTCGGGCCGCGGGCGCCTCCTTGTACGCCGGGCCGCTGTTCGCCGACGCGGTGGCGCGGGAGCTGGGCGTGGGGCTGCTCGAGGCGCCGGCGGACTGGCTGTCCCGGCTGCCTCGTGAACTCACCTCGCGGGACGTCGCGTTCGCCACGATCGCGGACGCGTGGCGGCTGCGGCGTCCGGCGTTCGTGAAGCCGCCGAACGACAAGAGCTTCGCGGCGCGGATCTACCCGGACGGCAGCGGGCTGCCGGGCCCGGACGCCGTCGACGGCACGGAGCCGGTGCTGATCAGCGACATCGTCACGTTCACCGTGGAGTACCGGCTGTTCCTGCTGGACGGCGAGGTCCGCACCGGCAGCCGGTACGCGACGCGGGGCGCCCTCGACGTGGCGCCGCTGGCGCGGGACCCGCGGTGCGACGAGGTGTCGGAGTTCGCCGGTCGGCTCGCAGGGACGGGGCTGCCGAGTGCCGTCGTGGTCGACGTCGGCCTGGTCGACGGCTGCGGATGGGCCGTGGTGGAGGCCAACGCCGCCTGGGCGAGCGGGCATTACGCGTGCGACGCGGACGCCGCACTCGACGTCGTGCTGCACGCCGCCCGTCCCGAGGGCGAGTTCACGGCGGTGGACCGTCGCTTTCTGCGTCCGTCGCCGCAGGTCGTGCGGGACTGAACGGCGGGTCCGCACGGGAGCCGCCGCACGGGCAGGCGTGAACGGGCCTGCCCGAAGCGGCGGTCGCCCATGGACCGTGCACGCACCGCTGCACCGCCACACCCCGCACCGGGGCGCGGAGGGAGGCGGGGGACGTCGCCTCCGATGCGTTCAGCAGCCGCAGTCCGGCGCGTCGACCGGGGCGGTGAGCGGATCGGCGGCGCGCCGCGCGCCGCCCTCCGGGGTCTCGTACGCGAAGCCCTCCCGCACCCAGTACTCGAACCCGCCGAGCATCTCCTTGACGCGGTAGCCGAGTTCGGCGAGCGCGAGGGCGGCCCGGGTGGCTCCGTTGCAGCCGGGACCCCAGCAGTACGTCACCACCGGCACGTCCCGGTCGAGGAGCCGCTCGGCCTGCTCGGCGATGAGCGCGGTGGGCAGGTGGACGGCGCCCGGGAGACGGCCCTGGTCCCACGACGCGGTGGACCGGGAGTCCACGACCGCGAAGCCCGGTTCGCCGGCGGCGAGGGCGGCGGCCACGTCGGAGACGTCGGCGTAGAAGGCGAGGCTCGCCCGGAAGTGGGCGGCGGCCTCGGCGGGGGCCGCGGGGGCGACGCGCAGCACCGGGTCGAGAGGGGTCGTGGCAGTCATCGCAGGGGCCTTTCCGCAGGATTCCGACGGGTTCGCTACAACCGCAAACCTATGGCGGCGATCACCGCGGTTGAAGGAGCGTTCCACGGCCTCGGTCTTGCTTCGCCGGGGATTTCCCTGCAGTCTTCGCCCATGACCGCGTATTCCCCGGACGCCACCGACTGGCGCATCCTCGAGGTCCTCCAGCGGGAGGGCCGGGCCAGTTTCGCCGACCTGGCACGTGCGGTGGCGATGTCGGCGAGCGCCGTCACCGAGCGGGTGCGCAGGCTGGAGGAGGCCGGCGTCATCCAGGGTTACGCGGCCGTCGTGGACCCGGAGCGGCTGGGCCTGGGCATTCTGGCGTTCGTTCGGCTGCGCTACCCCAACGGCAACTACAAGCCGTTCCACGATCTGGTGTCCGTCACGCCCGAGATCCTCGAGGCGCACCATGTGACGGGTGACGACTGCTTCGTGATCAAGGTCGCCGCCCGTTCGATGCGTCACCTGGAGGAGGTGTCGGGGAAGATCGGCGCGCTCGGGTCGGTCACGACCAGCGTCGTCTACTCCTCGCCGCTCCCCCGGCGCCCGCTCGGCAGATAGCCCCGCTGCCGCACCGCCGATCCCGATCTGCCCTTCACCACCTCCAGCTGGGCGTGGACGCGCCGCCGCAGATCGGCGACGTGGCTGACGATGCCGACGCTGCGGTCGCGTTCGCGCAGCGAGTCGAGGACGTCGAGGACCTCGTCGAGCGTCTGGTCGTCGAGGCTGCCGAATCCCTCGTCGATGAAGAGGGTGTCGAGCCGGACGCCGCCCGCCTCGTCGGTGACGACGTCGGCGAGGCCGAGCGCCAGAGCGAGCGAGGCGAAGAAGGTCTCGCCGCCGGACAGCGTCGACGTGTCGCGCTCGCGCCCCGTCCAGGCGTCGACCACGTGCAGCCCGAGCCCGCTGCGCCCGCGGCCCGCCCGGTCGTCGGAGTGCACGAGGGTGTAGCGGCCTGACGACATCCGCTGCAGCCGTGCGGTCGCGGCGGCCGCCACCTGTTCGAGGCGGGCCGCCAGCACATAGGCCTCCAGCCGCATCTTGCGCTCGTTGTCGGCCGAGGTGCCCGCGGTGAGGCCGGCCAGCCGGGCCACCCGGTCGTACTCCTCGCGCACCGGGGCGAGACGGCGCACGCCGCTCTCCGCGCGCGCGGAGAGCTGGTCGAGCTCGGCGCAGCGGCGGGCTGCGGCGTCCTGCGCGGAGGCGGCGGCGCGCAGCCGTTCGGCGGCTGCCGCCGCGGCGGCCTGCGCGGCCGCGAGGTCGGCGGGCGGCTGCCCGGCCGCGGCCACGGTGTCGGGCTCGGCGAGCACGGTCCGTACGGCGGCCTCCTCGGCCTGCCGGACGTCCAGTGCGCGTTGCAGTTCCCGGTGGGCGGCGGCGTCGAGCAGGGCCTCGGCGGCGGCGCGCGGGGTGTGGAAGCCGGCCCGGAACGCGGCCTCGTCGAGACGGCCGTCGGCCGCCTTGAGGCGCGCGGCGCTCTCCTCCACGGCGCGCGCCGCCTCGGCCGCCTCGGTGAGCCGGGCCGCGCGCCGCTCCAGCTGGGCGGCCCGGGCGGCGACGCTCTCCGCCGCGCCCCGGGCCTGCGTCAGCTCCGCCTCCAGGACGGCGCGCTCCCGCTCCAGCCGGTCCCGGTGGGCCACCCGGGACGCGGCCCGCACCGCGGCCTCGCGCTGGGCCTCGGCGCGGCGCTCGTGCTCCTGCTCGGCCTGCCGCAGTTCCTCGCGCGCGGGGTGCAGCGCCGAGGCCTCCCGGCGGGCCAGGGCGTAGGCCTGCTCCACCTCCTGCGCCTCGGCGAGGAGCCGGTCCGCGGGCGCGTCTCCGGCCTCGGCGGTGGCGGCGGCGAGCGCCTCCCGCACGAGGCCGAGACGGCGTTCGTCCGCGGCGTGGCCCTCCTCTGCGACCCGGCATGCGGCGAGCGCCTGTTCCTCGGTCTCGCGGTCGACGTGCCCGGCGTCCTTGCGGGCGGGGGCGGGGTGCTCGATGGCGCCGCAGACGGCGCACGGCGCGCCGTCGGCGAGGGTGGCGGCCAGCTCGGCGGCGATGCCTTCGAGGCGCTGCTCCTTCAGGGCGAGCCAGTGCGCGCGGGCGGTCTGCGCGTGTTCCCCGGAGGCGAGGGCCTTGTGCCGGGCGGCCTCCAGCTCGCGGGTCAGCTCGTCGCGCCGACGGGCCGCGGCGAGGCGGCGGCGCGCGGGCTCCCGCCGGCCGTCGAGCTGTTCGGCGCGGGTGGCGGCCTCCTGGGCGGACTCGACGGCGGCCCGCAGCCCGTCGCGGAGGGCGTCCCACCCGGCGAGCCAGGTCCCGCTCTCCGCGAGGACCTCGTCGTCTTCGCGCTCCCTCCCGTCCAGTTCGGTCCGCTCGGCGACGAGGTCGGTCAGTCGCCGCTCGGCCCGGCGGGCGGACGCCAGCCCGCCCAGCTCTTCGGCGGCGCGGCGGGCGGCGGCGGCCAGTCCCGCGGCGCCGGCCTCCGTGAACCCCTCCGGGAGCAGGGCACGCGCGCGCGCGGCACGGGCCGACGCGTCACGGTGCTCGGCGTCGGCGGACTCCCGCAGCTCCAGGGCCGGCGCGACCGTCTCCGCCTTGCGCGCCCGTTCCATCCGCGCCTGCGCCTCCCGGTGGGCGGCGGCCCGTTCATCGAGGGCGGCGGCGCGCTCGCGCGCTTCGGCGAACCGCTGCTGCAGCCGGGCCCGTTCACGCGTGTCCGCCGCGGCGCGTTCGGCGGCGGCCTGGGCCGACTCGGCGGCGAGCCGGCCGCAGTGGGCGACGGTGAGCTGCTCGCGTGCGGTGCTGCGGGCGACGGCGGCGGCGGTGAGCACGGCCTCGGCGAGGCCCGGTTCGCCGGGGGCCGCCTCGGGCAGCTCCATGGCGTCGCCAGCCGCCTGCTGCATCCGATGGGCGTCGGCGAGCAGGGCGGAGTCGCCCTCGCGCACATGTGCCTCGGTGGTGCGGCGGCGCTCGGCGAGCCGTTTCTCGACCTCGGCGAAGCGCCGGGTGTCGAAGAGGCGGCCCAGCAGCCGGCCGCGCGCCTCGGCGTCGGCGCGCAGAAACCGCGCGAAGTCGCCCTGGGGCAGCAGCACGACCTGGCAGAACTGCTCGCGGCTCATGCCGAGCAGCTGGGTGATCTCCTCGCCGATCTCCTGGTGGGAGCGGCTGAGGTCCTTCCAGGCGCCGGCGGCAGCGTCGTGCTCGCGCAGCCAGCTCTGCGCCTTCTCCACCGTCGTGCCCACGCCGCGCTTCTTGGGTCGCTCCCAGGGCGGCTGCCGGGTGATCTCCAACCGGCGTCCGGCGACGGTGAGTTCGAGGGTGATCTCGGTGCGGGCGCCGGCGGCGGCGTGGTCGCTGCGCAGGGTCGGACCCTGGCCGCTCTGGCGGGCGCCGGGCACGGAGCCGTACAGCGCGTAGCAGACGGCGTCCAGGATCGAGGTCTTGCCGGCGCCGGTCGGTCCGTGCAGCAGGAAGAGCCCGGCGGCGGACAGCTCGTCGAAGTCGACGCTCTGGGTGCCGCCGAACGGGCCGAAGGCCGTCAGGACGAGCCGGTGCAGCCTCATCGGGCCACCTCCCGTGCCGTGTCGTCCGCGCGCACCGCGTCGAAGGCGTCCCGCAGCACGCCCTGTTCGCGGGCGTCGGGCCCCGCACCGCGCACATGCGCCACGAAGTCCTCGGCGATCTCCTGGTCGCTGCGGTCGGCCAGCCGCCGCGCGTAGGACACGTCCGGGTCGTCGGGGGCGCGTTCTGGGGCGAAGACGAGGCTCAGGGTGTGCGGGAAGCGGTCGACGAGCCGGGCCATGGGCTCGGCCGGGCGGACGGCGTCGGTGAGCGTCGCCTCGACCCAGGCGTCCTCGTGGCGGGCGAGCGCCGGGTCGGCGAGCAGGTCATCCAGGGGGCCGCGGATTCGGGCCAGCGGGCGCGGGACCGGGCAGTCGATCCGCTCGGCGGCGATCTCGCCCTCGGGGCCCAGGTCGACGAGCCACATGGTCTTGCGGTGCTCGGCCTCGGAGAAGGAGTACGGCAGGGGCGAGCCCGAGTAGCGCACGCGCTCGGTGAGGGTCTGGCTGCCGTGCAGATGGCCGAGGGCGGTGTAGTCGACGCCGTCGAAGACGCCGGCGGGCACGGACGCGACCCCGCCGACGGTGATGTCGCGTTCGCTGTCGCTGGGCTCGCCGCCGGTGACGAAGGCGTGGGCGAGGACGACGGAGCGGGTGCCGCGCGCGCGGGCGGCGAGGTCGGCGCGGACCCGGTCCATCGCGGCGGCGAGCACGGCCTCGTGGCTCGCCTTCTGGACCCCGAACTCCTCCCTCACCAGGGCAGGTTCGAGGTAGGGCAGGCCGTAGAAGGCGACGTCGCCGTGGGCGTCCCGCAGGACGACGGGGGTGGCGGCCGCCGTCGGGTCCGTGCGCAGGTGGATGCCGGCGCGGCCGATGAGTCCGGCGCCGACCCCGAGCCGGCGGGCCGAGTCGTGGTTGCCGGAGATCATCACTGTGGGCACGCCGACGTCGGCGAGCCGGTGCAGGGCGTCGTCGAACAGCTCGACCGCGGCGAGCGGGGGCACCGCGCGGTCGTACACGTCCCCCGACACGACCACCGCGTCGACCGCGCGCTCGCGCACGGTGGCGACCAGGTGACCGATGAACTCGGACTGGGCGCCGAGCATGTTCACCCGGTGGAACGCCCGGCCGAGATGCCAGTCGGAAGTGTGCAGGAGCCTCATGATCCCCGAGACTAACGGCCGGGTCCGACAGCACGGGCGGTTACTCCCGTATCGCACCGTCATGACAGCCGACACAGAGGCGCTTTACGGACATTGCGCCCAGGTGTATGTCGGGCAGGTCACGCGTCCCCGTACGCCTCCCCGCCCAGCTCGAACCCGGCCGTGCCCGCCGTCGCGTCGGCCAGCCAGGCACGGAAGGCGTCCACCTCGGCCTCCGGCAGGCCGACCTCGATGGTGACCGCCTCGCCGTAGGCGACCTCGCGCACGTCGCGACCGGTCGCGTGGAGGTCGTTGTGGATCTTGCCGGCCCGCTGGTGGTCGACGGTCACCGTGGCCAGGCGGAAGCGGCGCCGGGTGCGCACGGGAAGGACGTCCAGCGCCTCGCCGACGGCGCCGCCGTACGCCCGGATGAGACCGCCCGCGCCGAGCTTGACGCCGCCGTAGTAGCGGGTGACGACGGCGACGACGTACCGCATCTCGCGCCGCAGCAGCATCTGGAGCATCGGCACGCCCGCGGTGCCGCCGGGCTCGCCGTCGTCGCTCGCCTTCTGCACGCCGGCGTCGGCGCCGATGACGTACGCCCAGCAGTTGTGGGTGGCGTCGGCGTGCTCCCTGCGCACGGACGCGATGAAGTCCTGGGCCTCCCGCTCGGTGGCCGCGGGGGCGAGGGCGCACAGGAAGCGCGAGCGGTTGACCTCGGTCTCGTGCACGCCCGCGCGGGCGACGGTGCGGTACTCCTCCTGCATCGGGACAGCCTATGCGGTGCGACGCGGGTCGCCGACGGCGCAGGCGTGCGGGCGACGGTCCGCACGGTGGGCGACGTCGCCGTCGGGGGCACTGCGCCCGACCGCTGGGGAGCGCCGACCCGCCGGACCCGTCGGGAGGCGGGGCGCCGACCGGTCGCAGGGGGCGCGGCCGATCGGGCGGCTACGGCGTGCGGTCGCCTCTCGGCGCCGTCATCGACGTCAGCCGCGCCGCGCCGGGGGTCAGGGACCGCCAGTCGGTTCCGTGCCAGGTCAGGACGGCCAGCGCCGAGGTCGGGAACTTGAGCCGTACCGCGTCCAGGGCGGCGGGCTCCCCGTCCCCGGCCAGGTCGAGGACCAGTTCCTCCAGGCCGGGATTGTGCCCGACCAGCAGCAGCGTCCCGACGTCGGCGGGCGTCTCCCGGACGACGTCGAGCAGCTCGGGCACGTCCGCCCCGTAGAGCCGGGGATCGAGGCGGACCGGCACGGGGGCGTCCCACTGGGCGGACGCCAGCTCCCAGGTCCCGCGGGCGCGCACCGCGGTGGAGCACAGCGCGAGGTCGGGGACGCAGCCGGCCCCGGCGATCGCGCGGCCCGCCGCCGGAGCGTCCCTGCGGCCGCGCGGGGCGAGCGGCCGCTCATGGTCGGGGACCCCGGCCGGCCAGGCCGACTTGGCGTGCCGCAGCACCACCAGGCGGCGCGGTGCGACGCCGGCAGGGCGGCTCATTCGGGGGCTCCCACACAGCGGGTGAGTTCCAGGCCGAGGAGCCGGTCCGCGTAGGCGTACGTCTCGAAGCGGGCGCCGTCCGGCAGCTCCGGTCCGGCGTCCTCCGTCCAGCGCAGCACCCGCAGCACCTCGGGCACGTCCAGGTCGTCCTCCCACGCGGCGCGCAGGCGTCCGCGCACCTCGTCGGGGACCGGACGCGAGGGCCGTCGCGCCCAGTCGGCGACGGCCCGCCGCCAGCGCGCGAGGGTGTCGCGGGCCTCGTCCAGGGCGGCCTCGTCGAGCCGGAGGGGTTCGGTGCGCTCCACCGCGAGCAGGGCGAGGCGCAGGACGGAGGGGTCGAGACCCGGCGCCGCGCCGCCCGCGGCCGGATCGCCGCGGCCCGCGGTCGCAGCCCGCCAGTCGGGCACGGCCCCCTGCACGGGAGCGACGGCGATCCGTACGCCGTCCGGGGCCGGGCCGTCCGCCCCGACCACGTGCAGCACCTGGGCCGCGCCCGTTCCCCCGGTGGCGCCGCGGCCGTCCTCGAAGGGGTGCATGCCGAGGGCTGCGGCGCCGGCGCGCAGCTCCGCCCTGCCGCTCGCCCCCTCGCTCAGCAGGGCCCACGCGGGCGTGCCGCCCATCTCCAGGGCGCGCACGAGCAGATCCGCGACGAGCAGGACGCGCAGCGACGCCGCGCCGTACCCGCGGGCATGCGCCTCGACCCGGGTCGGGCCCCGCCGGACGGAGGCGGCGACGGGTTCGCCGGTTCGGGCGTCGATGATGCTCAGCACAGGGCGAGCCTAGGCGGGCGGAGCGCGGTGCGCAGGCAGGAGCCGGAATCAAGGTGCGTCGTGCGGTGTTGCAGGGGGAGCCAGGCTGTGGACGACCCTTACCCAGAGGAGGCCGCCGGTGTACGGCGACGAGGCGACGATCCGCGAGATCCTCACCGGACTCGGTGACACCTGGGCCGTGGTCGGCCTGTCGACGAACCGCAGCCGCGCGGCCTACGGCGTCGCCGAGGTGCTGCAGCGCTTCGGCAAGCGGGTGGTGCCCGTCCATCCGAAGGCGGAGACGGTCCACGGGGAGCAGGGGTACGCGTCCCTCGCGGACATCCCCTTCGAGGTGGACGTCGTCGACGTCTTCGTCAACAGCGAGCTCGCGGGCGACGTCGCCGACGAGGCTGTGGCCAAAGGTGCGCGGGCGGTGTGGTTCCAGCTCGGCGTCGTCGACGAGGCGGCCTACGAGCGCACGCGGGCGGCCGGCCTGGAGATGGTCATGGACCGCTGCCCGGCGATAGAGATCCCCCGGCTGGGAGCCCGCCCATAATGGGAGAGTGACCGCCGACTCCCCTTCCTCCCAGCACACTTCGGTCGTCGTCGTGGGCGCGGGACCCGCGGGTCTGACCGTCGGGAACATCCTGCGCGCCGCGTCGGTCGACTGTGTCGTCCTGGAGGCGGAGAGCCGTGCGTCCATCGAGCGCAGGCCGCGCGCCGGAGTCATCGAGGAGCGGGCCGTCCGCGGACTGCGCGAACGCGGCCTCGCCCAGGGCCTGGTGGAGCGAGCGCAGCGGCACTCGGCGTGCGAGTTCCGCTTCGGCGGCGAACGCCGCCGCCTGCCCTACACCGAGCTGACGGGACATCACCACTGGGTGTATCCGCAGCCGTTGCTGGTCGCCGACCTCGTCCGCGAGTACGTCGACGTGCGCGGCGGCGACGCCCGCTTCTCGGCCCGCGACGTCGGGCTCCACGACCTCGACTCGGCTCGCCCCTCCGTGTCGTACACCTGCCCCGAGTCGGGCGAACGGCGGCTGCTGACCTGTGACTTCGTGGTCGGTGCGGACGGTGCGCGCGGGGTGAGCCGGACCGCGCCTGCGGCCGGGCGCGCGCGGATCGCCCGGCACGACTACGGCATCGGCTGGCTGGCCCTGCTCGCCGAGGCGCCGCCGTCCTCCGACTGCGTCCTGTTCGGCGTGCATCCGGACGGTTTCGCCGGACACATGGCCCGCAGCCCCGAGGTGACCCGGTACTACCTCCAGTGTCCGCCCGGCGACGACCCGGAGAACTGGTCGCACGACCGGATCTGGTCCGAGCTGCGCCGACGGCTCGAGGTGGCCGGGGCGCCGCCGCTGACCGAGGGCCCGCTGATCGAGAAACGGGTGCTGGACATGCACGACTACGTGGTCGAGCCGATGCGGTACGGGCGGCTCTTCCTGGCCGGGGACTCGGCGCACCTCGTCGCGCCCATCGCCGCGAAGGGCATGAACCTCGCCCTGCACGACGCGTTCCTGCTCGGCGACGCGCTGGTCGCCGCCGTGGACGCGGGTGACGAGGCCGGTCTGGACGGCTACTCGGAGGCCTGTCTGCGCCGGGTGTGGGACTACCAGGAGTTCTCGCAGTGGCTGTCCGAGGTCTACCACGGGACGGCGTCCGGCGACCCGTTCCGGGCGGGCGCCGCGTCCGCCCGGCTGCGCCGGCTGTTCACCTCGCCGGCCGCCGCTGCCGCCTTCGCGGAGCAGTACCTCGGGACGGCCGAGCGCTACTGACCGGCCGGGGTCATGACCGGCCGAGGGTCAGTCGTGCGGCGGCTCGTCGCCGAGCCGGTGGTCCGCCACGTTCAGCGCCTCGTCCACCAGGCGGCGCAGATGTCCGTCGGAGAGCGAGTAGACCACGCGGCGGCCCTCCTTGCGGGTGCTGACGAGTCCGGCCAACCGCAGCCGCGCGAGGTGCTGGCTGACCGCCGGCCGGGCCGCGCCGCAGGCCTCGGTCAGCGTGGTCACGTCGGCCTCGCCCGAGGTCAGAGCATGCAGCAGGGTGAGCCGGGTGCGGTCGCCCAGGAGGGCGAGCAGCTCGGCGGCGAGGGCGAACTGCTCCTCGCCGGGGGTGCGCGGATGCGCATGGTGTGCAGATGACAGGTGCATGCGTGCGCTCATACGCACATAATGGCGGGGTGGGCGCGCACCAGTCCACCCCGGCGCACGGAAGGGGATCGACGTGAGCGAGCGGCACGAACGCGGACACCGGACCGACGACGAGCACCACCCCGCGCACGAGCACGCACACCACCACTCCGCCCACCGGACCCACGATCACGCCCATGTCCACCCGCACCACAGCGCCGATCACGGCGACCGCCCCGGCCCCGCTTCTCCCGCCTCCGCACCGTCCGCCGCCTCCCGCGCCCGCGCCCTGCGCCATCGCCTCGCGCACCTCCTCACGCCCCACTCCCACGAGACGGCCGACAAGCTGGACGCGGCCCTGGAGAGTTCCGCCCGGGGCATGCGAGCGCTCTGGGTCTCCCTCGCGGTGCTGGGCGTGACGGCCGCCGCGCAGGCGGTCGTGGTCGCGCTCTCCGGGTCGGTGGCCCTGCTCGGCGACACGGTGCACAACGCGGCGGACGCCCTGACCGCCGTCCCCCTCGGCATCGCCTTCGTCCTGGGCCGGCGGGCGGCCACCCGCCGGTTCACCTACGGTTACGGCCGGGCGGAGGATCTGGCGGGCATCGCGATCGTCCTGACCATCGCCGCCTCCGCGGCCTTCGCGGGCTGGACGGCGGTGGAGCGACTGCTCGACCCACGGCCCGTCGACCACGTGGGGGCCGTCGCCGTGGCCGCGCTGGCGGGTTTCGCGGGCAACGAGTGGGTCGCGCGGTACCGCATCCGGGTCGGCCGCTCCATCGGCTCGGCCGCGCTGGTCGCGGACGGACTGCACGCCCGCACGGACGGGTTCACCTCGCTCGCGGTGCTGCTGGGCGCGGGCGGCTCGGCGCTCGGGTGGCGTCTGGCCGACCCGGTCGTGGGACTGGCGATCACGGCGGCGATCGTCCTGGTGCTGCGGGACGCCGCCCGGGAGGTGTTCCGCAGGGCGATGGACGCCGTCGACCCGGCGCTGGTCGACCGTGCCGAGCGGGCGCTGCGGGAGGTCGAAGGGGTGCGCGGGGTGGGCGAGTTGCGGCTGCGCTGGATCGGGCACCGGCTGCGCGCCGAGGTGGCGGTCGTGGTGGACGGCGACATGACCGTACGTCAGGCGCACGGGGTCGCCGTGGCGGCGGAGCACGCCCTGCTGCACGCGGTGCCGCGCCTGACGGCGGCTCTGGTGCACGCCGATCCGGCGGCGGCGCCCGGCGAGGAGGACCCGCACCGGGTGCTCGCCCACCACACGGCCGCCGCGAGCACGTCTTAGGCCGCGCCGACGAACCACCCGGCCCGCCCCCGGCGCGCGACGCCCGGCATGCCGCGCCCACGACGTCCGGCACGCCCCGGCCAGCGACGCCTGCACGCCCGACCGGCGCGGCTCTGCCCGCGTGCCCTAGTCCACGGGCAGTCCGAGCCCTTCGATCACCACCGCGCCCGGCAGTTCGGCGAACGCCTTGCCCGGCACCAGGAGCTTCCCGCGGCGGCGCCCGCTCCCCACCAGCGCATAGGGCAGGTCGACGACCGCGGCGTCCACCAGCACCGGCCAGGAGGAGGGGAGTCCGATCGGGGTGATGCCGCCGTACTCCATGCCGGTCTCGCCCACCGCGAGGTCCATCGGCGCGAACGAGGCCTTGCGCGCCCCGAGTCGGCGGCGCACGACACCGTTGACGTCGACCCGCGTGGTGGACAGGACCACGCACGCGGCGAGCGTCGTCTCGCCGCCTCGCTTGCCGGCCACCACGACGCAGTTCGCGGACTGCTCCAGCAGCTCACGGCCGTAGTGCTCGACGAAGACGGCGGTGTCCGCCCACTGCGGATCGGTGTCGACGTGCACGATCTGGTCGGCCGGCACGCTGCCGCTCCAGCGGCGCACGGCGTCGGCGACCGGGCCGGGCAGCTCGTCGAGGCGATCGGGGGCCGGGGCGGCGCTGTCGAAGCGTCCGATGGGTGCGCGCATGACCGCACGCTAACAGCCCCCGACCGGCTGTCGGCCCGTCGCCTCAGTGCGCGGGCGGCGGCACCGAAACCGTCAGCACCAGCTGTGTCGGCACTTCACCGCGGTTGGCGTAGGAGTGCGCGGCGTCGGCGTCGAACGTGACGCTCGCCCCCGCCTCGACGCGGTACTCGGCGCCGTCGACGGTCAGCGTCAGCTCGCCGGCGGTGACATGGGCGATCTCGACCGTGCCGGGCGGGTGCGGGTCGGACCCGCTGCCCTCGCCGGGCATGAGCCGCCAGTCCCACATCTCCAGCGGCCCCGGCGCCTCCGTACCCGCGAGGAGGCGGCTGTAACTGCCCGCATCGGTGTGCCACAGCCGTACCGCCTGATCGGCGGGGACGATGCGGACCTTCGGGCCCCGCTCGTAGTCCAGCAGGGTGGTGACGCTGATCCCGAGGGCGTCGCCGATCTTGACGACCGTGCCGATGCTGGGGTTGGTGCGGGCCTGTTCGATCTGGATCAGCATGCCGCGGCTGACACCCGCGCGGGCGGCCAGCGCGTCGAGGGTGAATCCGCGCTCGGTGCGCCATCGCTTGACGTTGCGCGCCAGGGACTGAGTCAGCAGATCGAGGTCCGACACATTCCATCCAGGAGACGAGGGCAATATATTCAATGACAGAGTGCACTTCACTGCACTACGGTGAGGTGTACCCGATCGTTCGCCGAACTGTACTGCGAGTGAGCCAGTGACAGCACTCTTCGCCCTCGCCACCAGCCTGTTGTGGGGGCTGGCCGACTTCGGCGGCGGTCTGCTGACCCGGCGCACCCCCGCGCTGACGGTGGTCGTCGTCTCGCAGGCGATCGCTGCGGCGGTCCTCGGCGCGGTCGTCGTCGCCACCGGCGGCTGGAGCGAGGCGGGCCCCCGGCTGTGGTTCGCGGTCGCGGCCGGGGCGGTGGGCCCGGTGGCGCTGCTCTGCTTCTACAAGGCGCTCGCGCTCGGCCCCATGGGGGTGGTCTCCCCGCTCGGCACGGTGGGCGTGGCCGTCCCGGTCGGCGTGGGCCTCTTCCTCGGCGAGCGGCCCGGTCTGACGCAGATCGCGGGGATCGCGGTCGCCGTGCTCGGGGTCGTCCTCGCGGGCGGACCGCAGTTGCGGGGCGCGCCCGTGCAGCGGCAGGCCATCCTGCTCACGCTGGTCGCGGCCGGCGGCTTCGGCACGGTGTTCGCTTTGATCGCGGAGTCGTCGGTCACGGTGACGGGACTGTTCCTCGCCCTCTTCGTCCAGCGCGCGGTCAACGTGACGGTCGGCGGCCTCGCTCTGTACGTCTCCGTCAGGCGGGGGGCCGCCGCCCTCCCGGACGGCGGTTTCCCGTGGCGCTCGCTGCCGGCCCTGGCCTTCGTGGGCCTCGCCGACGTCGCGGCGAACGGGACCTATGTCGTGGCCGCCCAGCACGGGCCCGTGACGGTGGCCGCCGTGCTCGCCTCCCTCTACCCGGTCGTCACCGCCCTCGCCGCGCGCGGTCTGCTGCGCGAGCGGCTCCGGGGCCTCCAGGCCGCCGGCGCGGGGCTGGCCCTCGTGGGGACGCTGCTGCTGGCGAGCGGCTGAGCCGCCGGCCCGGCTCGTCCGCCCGACCCGGACCGTGCGCCCCTGTGGCCCGGTCCGTCCGTCCGGCCCGGTCAGCCTTCGGGCTCCAGCTGGGCGAGGCGTTCCACCGTCTCGTCGTCCAGCTCCGACAGCGCGACCAGCTGGTCCGGGGTGACTCCGTCCGGTATCGGCACCGGAGGAGGGGTGCGCAGCGGCGGCTGCCAGCCGTCGGCGGGCGTCCAGCGCCGTACGATCCGGGCGGGCGCACCCGCGACCACCGAGTGGTCGGGGACCGGGCCGCGCACCACCGCCCCGGCCGCCACCACGACGTTGCGGCCGATCCGCGCTCCCGGCAGGATCACCGCGCCCGTGCCGATCCAGCAGCCGGGCCCGATCTCCACGGGCTCCATCCTCGGCCACTGCTTGCCGATCGGCTCGTGCGGGTCGTCGTAGGAATGGTTCGTGGACGTGACGTACACGTACGGGCCGAAGTAGCAGTCGCTGCCGATGGTGACGGTGGTGTCGGCGATGACATGGCTGCCCCGGCCGAGGACCACGCCGTCGCCCAGACGCAGGATCGGATCGGGTCCGAGATCGAGGTCGGGCATCAGGCCGGCGGTCAGGGTGACCTGCTCGCCGACGATGCAGTGCGCCCCCAGGTGGATCCACGGCTCCCCGAACACGGTGCCGAGCGGGAAGGCGAGCCGGGTGCCCGCGCCCATGGAGCCGAAACGGAAGCGTCCGGGGCGCTCGGCACTGACGGACCCCGTGCGCTGCACCCAGGCCCAGCCCGCGTGGACGGCGCGCTGCACGAGGCGGCGCCACCATGATGAGAACGTGTTCTTGCGCTTCGGCACCCGCTCACCGTACTCAGCGTCGCCGGGGCCACGGGACCACAGCCCTGTGATCTTCGCCCCAACCGGGTGGCGTACGGTGCCCGCAGACGACGGACGCGAGGAGACGGTGATGACGCACAGGGCGCTGATCGTGGGCATCGGCGGCAGGGAACCCCAGGTCGACGCGACGGCGTTCGTCGCGCCGACGGCCTCTGTGATCGGGGACGTGACGGTGGAGGCCGGCGCGAGCGTCTGGTACGGGGCGGTGGTGCGCGGCGACGTGGAGCGGATCACCGTGCGCAGGGACGCGAACGTGCAGGACAACGCGACGCTGCACGCTGACCCCGGATTTCCCGTGACCATCGGCGAACGGGTCTCCGTGGGCCACAACGCCGTCGTGCACGGGGCGACCGTCGAGGACGACTGCCTCGTCGGAATGGGCGCGACGGTGCTCAACGGGGCCGTGATCGGGGCGGGTTCGCTGGTCGCCGCACAGGCGCTGGTGCCGCAGGGGATGCAGGTCCCGCCGGGTTCGCTGGTGGCGGGCGTGCCGGCCAAGGTGAAGCGGGCGTTGACGGAGGAGGAGCGTCAAGGGGTCACGCTGAACGGCACGTTGTACGCGGATCTGGCCAAGGCGCACGACGCGATCCACGAGTAGAGCGCGCCTCCAGCAGTCCCGGGCCGGGGGTCACTCCCCGGCGGGCACCGGCTCCGGCTCGGACGCGGACTCGGGCCGCGCCGCCTGCATCTTCTTCGCCTTGCGCTTGAGCACCAGCATCGAGGTCAGGCCGATCAGCACCGCGAGCACCAGGCCCAGCCAGGAGAACCGCTTCAGCCAGGACTCGGCGACGACGCCCACGTAGTAGATGACCGCGGTCGTGCCGCCCGCCCAGGCGATGCCGCCGAGGACGTTGGCGACGAGGAACTTCCAGTAGGGCATGTGCAGCACGCCCGCGAGCGGCCCGGCGAAGATGCGCAGCAGGGCGACGAAGCGGCCGAAGAAGACCGCCCACATGCCCCACTTCTCGAAGGAGCGCTCGGCGGTGGCGATGTGCCCCTCGCTGAAGTGCCGGGGGAACTTCGCTCCGAGCCAGGCCAGCAGCGGACGTCCGCCCTTGCGACCGATGGCGTAGCCGATGGAGTCGCCGATGACGGCCCCGGCGGTGGCGCACGCGCCCAGGACCACGGGGTTGATGCCGCCGTGCTGGGAGGACAGCAGCGCGGCCGAGACCAGGATGATCTCGCCGGGCAGCGGGATGCCGAGGCTCTCGAGGCCGATGACGAGGCCCACCATCGCGTAGACGGCGATCGCGGGCACCGAGTCCAGCCATTCCTGCACGTGCACCGCGGGTTCCTCCCGTTCGACGTCTTTGGGCTTGCGCGTCCCCGGGAAGCCTACCGGGTCGGCCGGGCCCGGAGCCGTCCGGTGGCGCAGCACGCCGACTTCCCCCGGCCGGGACGCGCAGGGCGGTCGGCAGGCTCACTCACTCGACGGTCGCGGGCTGCCGCCGGGGCCTTGCGGGCGACCGCCCGGAATCCGCCGCGACAGCCCGGACTCCGCCGCGACCGCCGGGGCGAGTCCCGGGGGGGGACGGTCTGCTTTCTGCGGCTCCGCCCGCGGCGCGCTTCCGGCCCTCGCTGACCTCCGCGTCCGCCCGCAGGTCAGCGGCCCACGACCTTCGTCACGACGGCGACGGCGACGGCGGCACCCGGCGACCGATGTGCGCCGGGGTGGACGGGCAACGCCCGCAGACGCGCGGCGGGAACCGGTCGGCCACCCGGGTCGCCAGCAGCCCCCGAGGCGCCTGGAGCACCTGGGACGTCCGAACCGTCGGCGGCCTCCGAACCCTTGACGCCGTCCGAACCATCGACGGCGTCCGAACCGTCGGCGGCCTCCGAGGCGCCCGAACCGTCCGAGGCGCCGGGGTCATCCGTCGGGTCGCAGCAGTCCGCCTGGACGATCTTCGGGCGGAACTGCGGTGCCGACGGGGTGGGTTCGGCAGGCGGCGGAGCGGTGTCGGGGGCGAGGGGCGCGGCGTCGCCCGGCGCGGGCTCCGCCGGCGGCTGCGCCGACCTCGGGGCGGG